>NZ_JBRCEP010000045.1:0-91214 GCF_053491055.1 Gloeomargarita sp. | reverse complement strand
CCCCCTACCAACGTAATCAGCGCCCCCACCGTCACCAAATTCTGCATTGTCCCCGACACCTGCCCCAGCTCCCGCAGCGACAGGTTCAACCCCCCCTCAAACAGGATCAGCGCCACACACAACGAGATCACCACCTCCAGCCCCACCCCCAACAACTGCGGCTGCAACCACCCCAACCCATCCCGCCCCAAAACAATCCCCAAAAGCAACAAAAAAATAATGCTGGGTACCCGTAGGACATCCGCCAGCACCTGCGCCCCAATGCCCGCGACCACCGCCAAGACAATTTGCAGGGTGAGGGTCAGAGAATCGGTCATCACCGTGTGCTTCACCCCCCAACCCAGGGTGACCGCCTAGCGTTCAATGCTCGACAAAAACACCGGCTCGACCCGAATCGCCACCAACTTACTGGGCCGCAACACCAAAAATTCGCCCTGCAACCCCCGCACCGGCACATTCACCAACTCATTGGAACCCATCTGCGCCAGCAACTCCCCCTGGTACCACTTCTGGAATTCCTGGATGGAGCCAAAACGCACCTCCTCCCGGTGCCCCCCCTCCAGCAACAAATGCACCAAATACTCGTCAGCGACCCTGGGCATAGGCTAGGCTGGAAAAAAATAAAAAAACAATTACTCCCAAGCCTACTCTACAATTACCCTCAGCGCAACCTCTGGAACCTTCTGGGCGCCAGCGCTTCATCAAGCCTAGCCAGCCAACCACACGGAAATTCCCTATGCCTACCTGTCTGCGTCTGTTGCTTTTTAGCCTGCTGACCTGCTTTAGCCTAGCGGTTTGGGCGCAAACCCCCTTTAGCGAAGACCGCATCCAGCGGTACGCCCTCATCGTGCTGGAATTGGAACCCATCCGCCAAGCCCACCTGGAAGAAGCCCGCCGCCTCCTTGGCACGATCAACACCAGCGGCAACCTCTGCGCCGAACGCAACCTCCCAGTGGCGGTGCAAAACGTGTGCCAGCGCTACTTTGAAAAATCCCAACGCCTTGTGGAACAACGCGGCCTCACCATCCAAGAATTCAACGCCATTACCACCCAAGCCCAACAAGACCCCCAACTGAGCAAACGCATCCAGGAGGCCATGCTCCGCCAGCGCAAAGGATTTTAACAAAACCACCCCCAAATTCATCAATTCATCAACATCACCCCCGGCGCTTGCCCCCACCTGCTACGCTCAAAGGAAAGCCCGCCGACCCCCTCCCTATGAGTCGGTTTCAGGAACTGCAAGCCTACCTGCGCCAGCACTGGCAAGCCCTGGATGCCGCCGCCAACATCCTGGTGGTGCCCTCTTTGAGCCTCGACCAACGGGAAATGCAGAAAATTCCGGGCAGCCACCACTACGAAGAACGGCTGTTATTTTCCCTAATTCGCCTGCGCAACCCCCGCGCCCGGATGGTGTATGTCACCTCCCAACCCCTCCACCCCAGCATCATTGATTACTACTTGGAATTGTTGCCGGGGATGCCCGCCTCCCACGCCCGCGACCGCCTGCTGTTGCTATCTACCTACGACGCCTCCAACCGCCCCCTGACGGAAAAAATCCTGGAACGCCCCCGCCTGTTGGCCCGCCTGCGCCAAGCCCTGCCCCCCGGCCAATCCTTCATGGTCTGTTTCAACTCCACCAGCCGAGAACGGGACCTATCCGTCGCCCTCGACATTCCCCTGTGGGGACTCGACCCCGACTTGCTCTACTGGGGCACCAAAGCCGGGAGCCGCCAAATTTTTGCCGAAAGCGGCGTGCCCCACCCAGACGGCACCCCCTTGGTCTTCCACCCCGACGACCTGGCCGCCGTCACTGCCGAACTGTGGGCACGGCAACCCCAGGCCCGGCGGTTCGTCGTCAAATTGAACGAAGGCTTTTCCGGCGAAGGCAATGCCCTCTTGGAACTCCCCCCCGACCCACCACCTACCCACGCCGCCCGGGTGCAGCGCATCAAAACCCAATTCCCCCGGATGCGCTTTCAATGTCCCACAGAAACCTGGGCCAACTTCGCCCAACGCATCCAGGAACTGGGCGCCATCAGCGAACTATTTCTAGAGGGAACAAACAAACGCTCCCCCAGCGTCCAAGGCCAAATCACCCCCGCAGGCACCGTAGAAATCCTCTCTACCCACGACCAAATTCTCGGCGGCCCCGACCAACAGATTTACCTGGGCTGCCGGTTTCCCGCCAACCCGGCCTACCAAGCCCAACTGCAAACCTGGGGCCTCCAAATCGGTCACCATCTGGCCGCCAAGGGCGCTCTGGAACGCTACGGGGTGGACTTTATCGCCCGGGAATTGCCCGATGGCACCTGGGACCTCCAGGCCATTGAGATCAACCTGCGCAAAGGCGGCACCACCCACCCGTTTATGACCCTGAAATTTCTCACCAACGGGTGTTTTGACACCACCACCGGCCTGTTTCTCACCCCCCGTCAGCACCCCAAATACTACATCGCCACCGACAACCTGCAACGCCCCTCCTACCGGGGACTACTCCCTAGCGACCTGCTGGACATCATCGTCTACAACAGCCTCCACTTTGACTCCACCACCGAAACCGGCACCGTGTTTCACCTGATGGGCTGTCTTTCTGAATTTGGCAAGCTGGGCCTCACCTGCATCAGTGATTCCGCCGCCAAGGCCCAACATCTGTTTGACCAAGTGGTACGCATCCTGGACGAAGAAACCCAAGCCGGCCCTACTGCCAACCCACCGTAAGGCTGTCCTGAGTAAGGAAATGCTCCAGATGCGCCGCCCGCTCCTCGGTTTTCAACAGGATTTGCTCATAGAGATAGCGGGTCGCCCGGTCCCCCAAACTCTCCGCCTGCGCCGCCTGTTGCCGCAACACCGCCAGAATCGCCTGCTCCGCCTGCAAATCGTGCTGAACCATCTGCCGACAGGAAAACAACCCATCCGGCTCCGGAGTAAACACGCACAAGGAGGCCAACCGGCTAAAACTGGCCGCCGGCACGCCCCCCAACTGATGCAGCCGCTCGCCTAGGTCGTGGGTGTGCCCCGCCACCGCCGCGTAACTTTCCTGGAAGTACTGATGGAGCATATAAAACTCCGCACCTTCCACCACAAAATGGTGCTTTTGGTACTGCAAATACAGCGCCTGGAAACTCGCCAACAGACGATTCATCCCCTCGCAAATTGGGCCGGTGACCTGCACCTCCAAACCGATGGCATTGGGCGCCATCTCCCCAAACGCACGCACCAAAGTCCCCGTCATAAAATGACCTCGCTCCCCTAAATAACTAACACAACAACACCATTTCTTAATATAAGCCGTTCGGTTTGTATTGTCAACAAATTTCGGTAAATGAAATTTGCTCTAGGCAGGGCAACTCTGGGGCTAAATGAACATAAAAAGCAATAGAGTTTCTTCTGACCCTGATGATTTTGGGAGAACAGGGGTGTAATCATGCGGGATTTTTTCCCAAAAAATCGCCAGAGCTTCTACCCGGCCGCATGCAATTTGCCAATGATTGGCAATAATCTCCCCTGTCACTGGCAACCTGGCGGCCAGATCACCGCGCCAAGGTGGTCGCTGCTGCCTGACATTTCCGGGCAAAGTGTCGTATGGTGGAAATCTCAGGAGTTTTAGACACAGAGGGCATGGGACGGGCGCAGAAGGTGGTGTTGGCCTATTCGGGTGGGGTGGATACGACAGTCTGTATCCCCTACCTACGTCACGAATGGGGGGTTGAGGAGGTGATTGCCCTGCTGGTGGATATTGGGCAGGGGGTGAGCTTAGCGACGGCGGAACTCCCGGAAACCGAAACCCGCAGGCAGCAGGAATTGGAAGCCATTCGGAGCAAAGCCTTGGCTGCCGGGGCCAGTGTGTCCCTGGTCAAGGATGCCCGGGCGGAGTTTGTGCAGGATTATGCCTGGCCCGCTTTGCAGGCCAATGCCCTGTACGAAGGGCGTTATCCCCTTTCGACGGCCTTGGCGCGTCCCTTGATTGCCAAACTGCTGGTGGAGGTGGCCGCCGAGTACGGCGCGGATGGGGTGGCCCATGGCTGTACCGGCAAGGGGAATGACCAGGTGCGCTTTGATGTCTCCATTGCCGCCTTGAATCCCCAGTTAAAGGTGTTGGCCCCGGCGCGGGAATGGGGCATGAGCCGGGAGCAGGCCATGGCCTACGGGGAGCGGTTTGGCCTTGCCTTTGCGGTGAAAAAATCTTCCCCCTATAGCATTGACAGCAATGTGTTGGGGCAAAGTATTGAAGCGGGGCCGTTGGAGGACCCCTGGTTCGAGCCGCCGGAAGAAATTTACACCCTCACCCAGGCGGTGGAACAGGCGCCTGAGCGCCCCGACTACGTTACGTTGGAATTTCACCAGGGCCTACCTGTAGCCCTCAATGGGGAACCGTTGGCGCCTTTGCCCCTTTTGACCCAACTGAACCTGATGGCCGGGCGGCATGGCATCGGGCGGATTGACATGGTCGAGAATCGCCTGGTGGGGATCAAGTCGCGGGAGATTTACGAGGTGCCCGGTTTGTCGGTGCTGATTGCGGCGCACCAGGCCTTGGAAAGCCTCACCTTGCCCAAGGATGTGACCCAGTACAAGCGGGGCGTTGAGGACACCTACGCCCAGTTGGTCTATAACGGTTTGTGGTTTAGCCCCCTCAAGGCGGCGTTGGATGCCTTTATCCAGCACACCCAACAGCGGGTGACCGGGCTGGTGCGGGTGAAATTGTTCAAGGGTCTGGCCACGGTGGTGGGGCGGCGTTCTCCCTATTCGCTCTACGACCCCGATCTGGCCACCTACACGGCAGGGGACCAGTTTGACCACCAGGCCGCGCAGGGGTTTATCTACATCTGGGGCTTGCCGGTGCGGGTGTGGTCCCAGGTGGGGCGGCGTTAACCGGCAGGGCCGACTTTGGCCCGGTTGAGGTAGCGGTAGGTTTGGCGGGACAGTTCTTGCAACAGTTGCACCGCCTGGGGGTCGTTGTAGCTGCTTTGGACAAAGATGCTGATCAAATAGCGTTGGCCGGTGGGGGTATCCACCAACCCCGCATCCCCGATGATAAAACCAATATCCCCGGTTTTATGGCCAATCAGGGCGCCGGGCCCCAGACCGGCCGGGAGTAAACTGCGGTTTTGGGTACTGCGGAGAATGTGCAACACCCAATCGCGGCTGCGGCGCGACAGGAGTTCCCCGCGTTCGACCAAAGCCAGGGTGTGGACCAAATCGGCGGCACTGGTGGTATTGGTGCCTTTGAGGTCGGGCAGGAGATTGCGCACCACCGTCGTTTGCAACCCCCACTCCTGAAACCGCTGGTTGACCGCCTCTTTGCCCCCCAAGCGCGCCAGGATCATGTTGGTGGCCGTATTGTCGCTAATAACAATCATGCGGGTGGCCGTATCCAACACCGTAAAGGTCGTCCCCACCGGCTGAAACTGCATATCCCCCGACCCGCTGGCCACCAGGGGTTTGGTCATGGTCAACCGTTCATCCAACTGCACCTTCCCCTGGTCCACCTCCTGAAACAGCGCGACCAAAATCGGCAGTTTGATCGTGCTGGCTGCGGACACCGGCTGCGCGCCCCCTATATCCAGGGTTTCGCCGCTATCTAAATCCACCGCATAGAGGGTAACCGTCAGCTTGGGGTAGCGTTGCGCCAAAGACACCAGCCGCGCCTGCATCTCCGGCATCGGTTTGCTGTGGGGAAACAGTTCCGCCAGGGTAGTCGGACGCACCGGTTGCGGCAACAAGGGGGCGGGATCAACGCGAGACGGCCAGAAAAAACTCTGCCAGGTGGGGGGGCGGTCCTGCACGTGAATCGGCCATTGCCCCAGCCGGTCGTGCCCCTGGCTCAGCCAGATGTGCAACCCTGTCCCCGCCAGCACCCCTAGACCCACGCCCAACACCCCCAGACGCACAGCGCCGCACAGCACCGTCTGCCACCAGGGCGTTGGTCGCTTTTGCCCCTTAGTCGGCGTCACCGGGCGGCGCAGCGAGGGTCGAGACGGCGGGGGTTGCGATTTGGGCATAGCAACGCGACAGATGCAGAATTCGCCCTTGATGATAATGAATTTGGGGATGGCCTGGGAATGGCAGCCCCCCTATTTACTCCTGCCGCAAAGGGGAATCACGCCGCTAGGGCACCTCCTGGTCGTCGCAGAAAATCTGCGCCCCAAACGCCTGCAGAGGCATAGCTTGGTAGCCCCCAAAGCCGGAAAGCAACTTTAGTGGCTCATTAATGCCGTAACCATAGCTAGGTAGGCTAAGGTTGTCGCCTGAAGATTCATGGCGACGCCACGCTTCGCTATGGGAAACCAAGGTGGGGCTACGCCCAGCGACCCCTATCATGTCAACCTTTGTATGCTTAGCCATATATTTCCCAACTCCAGCCTGTATGAGACCGCATCATTGCGGCAAACCCCCATTCATTCGCTAGGGGGATGACCATCCCCTAAAATGTAAAAAGTCATTTGGATGTCAACCTGGCCTGTGTCTGCCCCTTTGGTCCTCGTCATTGATAATTACGACAGTTTCACCTACAACCTGGTGCAATATCTGGCAGTGTTGGGCGCCGCAGTGCAGGTATTTCGCAATGACCAAATTACCCTGGCGCAAGTTGCCGCCTTGCAACCGGATGGCATTGTCATTTCCCCTGGCCCTGGTCGCCCGGAAGATGCGGGCATTTCCCTGGCCCTCATTGCCGCAATGGGCGCGAAAGTTCCCCTGTTGGGGGTGTGTTTGGGACATCAAAGTATTGGGCAAGTGTTTGGGGGGAAAATTGTCAATGCCCCGACCCTCATGCACGGTAAAACCTCGGAAATTTATCATCAGGGAACCGGGGTTTTTCAGGGGCTACCTAACCCTTTTCGGGCCACCCGCTACCACAGTTTGGTGATTGACAAAGCTTCCTTGCCCCCGGTGTTGGAAATCACCGCTTGGACGGCAGATGGCACCATTATGGGGGTGCGGCACAAGGAATACCCAACCCTGCAAGGGGTGCAATTTCATCCCGAAAGTATCTTGACGACCGAGGGACTGGCCTTGCTCAGGAATTTTTTAAGAGATTTAGCCCCCCGCCACGGGTAAAATATACTTAGGTGTTGTGGGAGGTGATTTTATGTTGATTTGGGTCAATGAACAAATCGATCCGGGTGGGTTGGTTCATGCCTGTTTGGCGACCTGTGATGCGGCCGTGGCGCAGGAATGCCATGTGAATTTCACCAATAACCTCACCCCGGAACAGCGCGCCCGTGGGTGGCAAGCCCGGCTGCGGGTGGTGGAATCCTGGGAACAGGTGCCCGTGGCGGCGCTCGAATTGAGCTAGAAGTTGGCTACGATGGGTGTGCAGAAGCGGTAGGGGTACGACCTTTGGTATGGCAACGGCCCAGTTTACGCCCAGCCAACAGCGCATCCTAGAACTCTTGCAGGGGCAAGCACAACCCCTATCGGCGCAAGCGATTTATCTGCGGCTGAAACAAATGCGTCAAGGGGTCGGCTTGGCGACGGTTTATCGGGCGTTGGAAGTCTTGAAAAAACACGGGGTGATCCAGGCACGGGTGTTGCCAAGCGGCGAAGCAGTATATAGCGGTTTGCCCTATGACCGTCACTATTTCACCTGCTTGCGCTGCAATACGTCAATTCCGTTGCAGGGCTGTCCGGTGCAAAATTTCCAAGAATATCTGCGCCAGCATCACCAATTCCGGGTCTATTACCACACCCTGGAATTTTTTGGCCTGTGCCCGAATTGCCAAGACTCGGCCTAAGCGCCCAGGGCTTCTTTGGCGGCATACATCACCGCAACGGTAATCGTCGTCACCCCCTGCTCCCGCGCAAATTTTTCCGTATTCCGTTTGACTTTCCCCCGCACAAACCCCGGTACTTTCTGCAATTCTTTTTGGGCTTCCGCTGTCCAAGTCAAATCACTCTCAGCCGAAAGGGTTTTGGTAATGACTTCCTTGGTGTCATGCCCGCCGAATATTTCTAATAAATGGTCTTCCATCCCCAACGTAAACGAGTTATACACCAAATCGGCAATTTGATTGGTGCCCTCATACCCCAAAAAGGGCCGATAGCCCAAGGGAAAATTCTGAATATGTACCGGCGCGGAAATCACCCCACAGGGGATGTTTAACCGCTTACCCACATGGCGCTCCATCTGGGTGCCAAAAATCGCTTCCGGTTCGGCCTGGGCAATGGCATCCCCGACGCGGGTGTGGTCATCTGTAATGAGAACATCATCACAATAGGGGGACACCTGTGCCCGGAACCACTCGGCGTCATAGGTGCAGTAAGTACCTGCCCAAACGACATGGATGCCCATTTCCCTGGCCAAAATACGGGTCATGGCCGCCGCATGGGTATTGTCCCCGAACACCACGGCTTTTTTACCGGTTAAATTCTGGCAATCAATGGAGCGGGCAAACCAGGCGGCTTGGGACACAAACCGGGTCTGGGCGGCGATCAAAGGCTCGTAATCGACCGCGTGTCCCTGCTGGTTGAGGATGTGTTGGATTTCGCGAATCCATTGGGCAGTTGCCAGCACGCCCATCGGTGTGGTGGCGACGTAGGGCATACCGAATTCTGTGTGCAAATAGGTCGCCGCCTGCAGACCAATTTCCCGGTAGGGCACGAGGTTGAGCCAGGCTTGGGGCAGCAGGGCAATCTGATCCACCGTCGCACCCGCAGGCAGAACCACATTGACTGCTATGCCCAATTCCCCCAGCAAGGTACGCAGTTCCCGCAGGTCGTGGCGGTGGTGAAAGCCCAGCGTGGTGATGCCCAGGATATTCACCGAAGGTTGGGGTGTTTTTTGCGTGACCAAACGCCCCTGTTTGGCTGCTTTGTGCAGGTAGAAGCGAGTGATTTGGGCTAGGGTTTGGTCGGCAGCTTGCAATTCATTGACCCGGTAATGGTTTACATCTGCCAGCAGCACATCGCACTGGGTTTGTTGCCGCGCCCGTTCCACGAAATTCTGCAAGTCTTCCTGCAAAATGCTGGAGGTGCAGGTAGGAGTTAATACGATCAAATCCGGGTGTTCTTCCTCATCCTTGCGGGTGATGTGCTGCACCACTTTTTCCTGGGACCCTTGGGCCAACACATGGCGGTCCACAATACTGGCGGTGACGGGGGTAAATTCCTGTTCCCGCTCCAACATCGAACGCATGACATTGAAGTAATCATCTCCTAGGGGCGCGTGCATGATGGCATGGACCCGGCGGAAGGAACTCGCAACCCGCAACGTGCCGATATGCGCCGGCCCGGCATACATCCAATAGGCTAATTTCATCGCGATTTCTTGCTTGGGCGTGACTGATGTTTAGCTTAGGATGAGGGGGTGACGCGCGGCAGAAAGCTGCAAGGATTTTTAATGTTTGCGGTCTGGGCAAAAGCCAGCGCCACCTGGAGGTCGTCCGTCCACTGGGGATAAGCAATGGCCGGACGTTGGACCAGATGCAGTCCCACGCCCAATTCCTGTGCCAATTGCTGTTTGACCACTTCCCCGCCAGGGCGACCCGACGCTTTGGCAATCACCTGCGTAATCCGCCAATGTTGCCAAAGTGCCCGTTCGAGCGCCAAAGGCACCGGCGGCCACAGAGCGATGATGTGTTGGGGGCGAAAACCGGCTGCCAGCGCCGTTTCCAGGGCTGTCGCATCCGGCAAAATCCGCACAAACCAGGTATGGGAACCCCAAAAGTCCCGCAGGAGGGGCAATTGCCGGTAGCCGAGGGTGACCAAAATCCGTTCGGCATGCCATTGCCGAAAAAGAGCGCTGGTGCAGAGTTCGGCGAGGTTTTGCCAGTAGTGAATCTGGGGATGTTGGGTCAGGGTGTGCGGGCGTTCATAACGCAGATAGGGGATGTGGTGGTCTTGGGCACATTGGATCGCCAGTTGGGAAATCTGCGCTGCGTGGGGATGGGACATATCCAGAATTTTGCCAATGCCATAGTGCTGGAGAAAAGCCCCGACCGTTGCCGGGGTTAAGCGCGTGACCACCACCTGCTGGGGGCAATGGGGATAAAGTTGTTTGGCCCGCTGTGTCGTCACGGTAATCACATAGGCACCCCCTGGCCCCAACCGCCTAACCAATTCCGCGCTTTCGCTAGTGCCGCCAATCAGCCACAGCATCCAGGAACGTCAGGGTTTGGGTTTCGGCGAGGGGCTGGCTTTGGCAGGCGGGGCTTGCCATTCCTGGAGTTCCCGATTTACCGCATTTTGCAGATCAACCGGAACCAGAGTCACCACCGCTGGACCAGCCGCCGGATCGGGGTCAATTTCTGCGTACAACGCCGTGCCCGTAAAATCCGTATTTCCCAAAATCAAACGGTGTTGATTCCCATTGGCCAAGGTGATCTCAATCGTCGCGCTGGGCGTGGCCAAACCAAATTTCGCCTTGTCCTGCTGGGGAATGGTAATGGGCTGGTCCTGCACCCGTTCCCCTTGGGTCAGTTGCCCCAAAAGAAAAGCAATCGGAGCCTCGTTTGCCGGTTGCGTTTGCGGCGCTAACATGGTCCATTTCCCCGCATTGACCCGCTTAAATTTGAGGGTTTGCTTGGGTTTGATGATGGCAATTTCTGTGACCTCTGCTTCCTTAAAACGAAAGAGTTTCGCTTGTTGGGTTTCCTGTTGTTGCCGTTGGGGTTTGCCGACCAACTCCCAATAGGCAACTCCACCTGCCAGCCCAATCGCCAGCCCCAGGACAATCAAGGTACTGGTTGCCAGTTTCATGGCTTACTGCCCGTATTGCTCTACACAACGAACAAGTAATTCTACCCCCAAACTCAGCACCTGTTCATCAAAATCAAACCGGGGGTGGTGGTGGGGAAAATCCAGCCCCTTTGCCGGATTGGCCGACCCCAAAAAGAAATAACACCCCGGCACTTCCTGCAGGAAAAAGGCCATATCTTCCCCGCCCAAAGTCTGACAATTCGGCACCACCCCCAACGCCGGTTCCACCACCTGCTGCGCCACCTGTCGCACCAACTCCGTCATGGCCGGGTCGTTCACCAAGGGGGGATACATATATTCGTAATTCCACTCATAGGTAGCCCCGTAGGCAGCACACACCCCCCCAATGATGGTTTCGATTTTGTGGGGCAGCACCGACGCCAAATCCGGGTTAAAGTAGCGCACGGTCCCCCCCAAGGTGGCCTGGTCGGCAATCACATTGCGCGCCTGACCGGCGTGGAATTCCCCCACCGTCACCACCACCGGCTCTAGGGGGTCCATGTGCCGCGCCACCACCGTTTGCAACGCCACCACCACCTGCGCCGCCACCACCAGAGCATCCACGGTTTGCTGCGGTTTGGCCCCATGCCCGCCCCGCCCCTGAATCCGGCAGGAAAAAAAGTCGGAAGCCGCCATTAACGGCCCGGAGCGCACCCCCACCGCTCCCGCAGGCAGGTCATTCCACAGGTGCAGGCCGAAGATGGCTTCCACGCGCGGCTGTTCCAGCACCCCCGCCGCAATCATCGGTTTGGCGCCCCCAGGTCCTTCCTCTGCCGGTTGAAAAATCAATTTCACCGTCCCCCGCAGATGCTCCCGATGGTGCGCCAGGTAGTGCGCCACCCCCAACAAGATGGCCGTATGCCCGTCGTGGCCGCAGGCGTGCATCACCCCCGGAATTTGGGAACGGTAGGGCACCAGGTTCTGTTCCTGAATCGGCAGGGCATCCATATCCGCCCGCAACCCGATGACCGGCCCTGGTCTGGCCCCGGAAATCACCGCCACCACGCCGGTTTTGGCCACCCCGGTCTGCGGTGTGTAACCCCAACTGCGGAGCAAAGCCGCCACCCGCGCTGCCGTTTCTACCTCCTGAAACCCCAGCTCTGGCCGCTGGTGGAACGCCCGCCGCCACTGCACCAACTGCGGTTGCAGCGCTTGAATTGCCGGACGAATCGGGGTTGCGGATGCGACAGCCGTCACCGAAAATACCCTAAATCCCTCAATGTATGGCGTCTTTATATTGTAGAATTTATTGTAGAATTTATTGTAGAGCAATGGGGATCAACTACCTGTCCAACAGAGCTCGGCTGCCGGTTTGTCAAGACAGTTATTGATGTTTTGTAGCTCAGTGAGAACCTGAGTCTAAACATCTGGCGGCAATCATTCGGCTGGCATGATGGGAACCGGTGTGAACTGTCGAATTAAATTCTTTAGGAATGACCACATCATTCCAATTGGATTAAATTCCGGTGCATACACAGGGAGATACCATAAATGCGCACCGGTCTGGCGAATTACCTGTTGTACTTCTATGGCTTTGTGACGATTCAAGTTGTTCATAATTACTAACTTCTTCTATCTAGATACTCTTCAACAATATCTAAAATCTCAACTTGATTTTGTTCTAAAATTTCCGCCCGCCATGCCTCCGGCACGGTACAGCTTAATGTCCCTACTTTCTTAGGTGTTAAGTCTTGCGTCTATTTATCCTGTTGTCCGAGTCCTATCCTTTTCGTTACCAACGGTTTCACCACGCTTCGCTATAAACCGCTTAGCTACTTCCCGGCTCGTTCTCCTGCTTGGTATGCAGCTACAATTCTTTGCCATAAATCTAAAGTGTAGGCATCTCTTTGTCCTCTCATTGCTAGGAGGGGCACTGGGTCATGCAGTTGAGTGATTAGTTATAACGAGAACCAAAGGTGGAACCCCCTGCACCCGTTCCCTGACTCATAATATCCATATAAGCCACTGCCGTTGCACAGTAGGTCAACGGTATGGTAATCAATAGGCCCAAACCACAGAGAAGCAATCCCCCAAAATTGATTAAACCGAGTAACAAAAAGAATAGAAATACCGGAAAAAAGTTCCTAGTCACCAGTTGCCGACTCATTTCCATAGCTGGCCAAAAATCCAAATCGCGATCAATGATGAACAACTGCACGAAAGAATAAGCGGTTCCCAGATAAATTCCCGGTATAATACAAAGTAGTAATCCTAAAAAGATGAACAAACCGGAAACCAACCCCGCTGACAAAAATACGCCAAATTTCTCAAATCCCTTGAAAAAATCTCCAAACTCCACTAACTCTCCCAATAAAAGTTTGTGGGCAACAATAAATAGCCCGGCGTTCAAAGCAGGTGAAATCACCATACTCACAATTGAACCCACATAGGGAACAAAAAGTAGTACTATGCTAATTCCAAGTAAGATGACAACATAACCGACAAAAATACCGAGTTTAGGCTGGAGTAAATCCCAACCGCGAGAGATATACTCACCAATTCTGACTTGATACCCATACGTTAACAGCCATGTGATGTCCTGTGGCGCTCCCGTTCTCATCGCCCCCACCCCTTATGACACAACCCAATACATTAATTCCCATGTTTTGGCAGTGATGTCAAGCCTTCACAGGATGAACCGGCCATTCGACAATCGTTAGGGATTATTCAAATGCGGAACCCCTTTCTGCTTGATTCATAATATCCATGTAGGCCACGGTCAGGGCACAAGCGGTCAATGGCAACGTGAAGAGTAAACCCATGCCGTAACAGATCATGCCACCGATATTGGCCAAATAAAGTAACCCAATCAATTTAAACATTGCAAAAAATCTTCTATTCACCAGTTGCCGACTCATTTCTATTGCTGGCCAGACTTCAAAACTTTGGTCAATGACCAACAAGGGCACGAAAGCATAAGCCATATGCAGATACATCCCTGGCAGAACACACAAAATCGCTAAGAATGCTAGGACAATAAACCCAAATGTTGACACTTCAGTAAAGAAATTACCGCTCACTTCATACACAAGTAGAAATAGAATCACGCCAATTGTTATCACTACCCAAGATAAGAGCCACGCCACCAAAGATGCACCGGATTTCGTAAATCCTTGCAAAAAATCTCCAAATTGTACCGGCTCTCCCAAGAGAAGTTTATAGGCAAAAACAAAAAATCCTGTGACCCAAAGAGGGACTAGGAAAAAAACGAGCGCTAGCCCCAACAAGGTTATCGATTTGAATACATAATTCACAACAAAGACCATCATCAGCAGCAGAATCGTATAACCCATAAATGAACCGAAATTGGGTCGCAGTAATTCCCACCAACCCCGCAAAATATACTCATCACCGTCCATTTCATACCCAAGGGTTAGTAACCGTGCCATATTTCGCCGTCTTTGCCCCCGCATCGCCCCTACCTCCCCCAGCGCTATCTATTAACTCGCATGTTCTCATGGTCATGTCAAGTGCTCAGGGGATAGTTGGCATGAAAATCTAAACGGTTAGGGTTATCATAGGTGGCGAGGGTATCTTATATAGGAGAAGTCATGGACAGGTACATGACCTGGATTGGTGATTTTTGTCCAAACGACCGGCTGAGACTTCTGCAATGGTGCGTGTGAATTTTGGGGCGCGAACTTAAGCATTGCCCGCTGCAGGTCGCTCCCCACGCTCACTCCCCAACCTTAGAGAGCATAAACATCACCGAAAATTCCCATGATGTTTACTTCCCCCGGTCCGATCGTCTGGCAATTTGGTCCTTTGGCGTTGCGTTGGTACGGACTGTTAATTGCTTTGGCAGTGCTACTGGGTTTGAACCTGTCGCAATTTCTTGCCAAAAAAAGACAGCTTAACCCTAATTGGGTAGAAGATTTGGCGCTGATGCTGGTTATTTTTGCCCTGTTGGGTGCCCGCATTTATTATGTGCTATTTCAGTGGTCCTATTATCGGCAACATCCCTGGGAAATTTTGGCAATTTGGCATGGGGGACTGGCAATTCACGGCGCCATTTTGGCAGGACTGGCAACGACTTGGTTTTATGCCCGCCGTCAACGGGTTTCCCTATGGCAATTGACGGATGTATTGGTTCCATCTTTGGCGCTGGGACAGGCTATTGGCCGGTGGGGAAATTTTTTTAACTCAGAAGCCTTTGGCGTGCCCACCGATTTGCCCTGGAAACTCTATATCCCTTACGAACATCGCCCCCCGGAATTCCGCCAATTTGACTATTTCCATCCCACTTTCTTGTATGAATCTATCTGGAATCTCCTGGTTTTTTGTCTCTTGTTGTATTTGTTTTTCCGTCATCCACGCCTGCGGGTAGGTACGCTCACGCTCGTATATTTTTGTGGTTATGGCATAGGGCGATTTTTTATCGAGGGACTCCGCACCGATAGTTTGATGTTCGGTTCTGTGCGCATTGCCCAAGTGATGAGTTTGGTGGGTTTGGGTGTGGGTCTGGTTGGGCTGTTGTGGTTGTATGTTTGGCATCGCCATTTGCCGGATGTCGTGCCCCCAGAATCCCAGTCATTTTCCAAGCATTTTCACGACAAAACCTAGGGGTTTGGGGGACAGCGTTGGGCATGAACCGCTACGGCCTGCTCTGGCGTTTGTCCGAGCAAGGTCGCTTCAATGGTGCGGCCCAAACAGTCCGAAAGCCGATGATAATTCACGCCATTGGGGCGCGCATAGGCCACCGGCATTTGCGCCAGGAAGACCTGCAAGGGGGGCTGAGTCGCTAAAAACGCCTGGTAATCCGGGTGTTGCCGGGCCGATTGGGTCACAGGTAATGCCCCGGTGCGGATCGCCCAAGCCACCTGAAATTCATCCCCCAAAAGATAATCCAAAAACCGCAAGGCCGCCTGTTGCCGCTCTGGTTGCGTCCGCATGACAAACACATTGGCGCCCCCCACGATCGTTGCCGGTCGTGTCGCCTGGGGAATGGGCATGACCTGAAACGGCACCCCCGTTTGCCGCAAATACCCCAACGTCCAAGGCCCGGTAATCTGCATCGCCACCCGCCCCTGGATAAACGCTTCCTGCTCGTACCCCCGCTCTGGCGCCGAAAGGGTCGCTACCCCCCTTTGCAGTAATTCTTGCCAAAAATGTAATGCCTTGAGGGTGGCCTGACTTGCCAGCGGTATCGTATCGTGCACCACTTCGCCCCCGGCACTAAACCAAAAGGGCAACCAGGAAAACACCGTCCATTCCCCTTTCCCCAGGGGCAACAGCAACCCGTACTGATCCGGGCGGCCATCCCCATCCCGGTCCTGGGTCAACCGCTGCGCCACTTCTGCCAATTCCGCCCACGTCCGGGGCAGCGTTGTAATCCCTGCTTGGGCAAACAAATCCGGGCGATAAAAAATTCCCAAATTGCTGGTCGTAAAGGGCACAGACCACAACTCCCCCTCAAACCTCATTCCTGGCAGCAGCGCCGGGTCTAAATTTGCCAGCCGCTCCCCTTGGTGCAACCACTCTGTCAGCGGCAGAATGCCCTGCACATCCACCAACCGCCCCGTCAACAAACTATCAAACCACAGTAAATCCGGCGGACTGTTGCCCACAATGGCAGTGAGAATTTTGGGAAATTGCTGGTCGGCCTGCCCCACATAAATTGGCTGCACCTTGATATCGGGGTGCTGGGCGTTAAATTGTGCCACTAATTCCTCAAAAACAATGCGATTGGCGGGGGGATTAATCCCATGCCAAAAAGTCAAGGTAATGGGCGTGCCATCTGTCACTTCCGACCCCTGACATCCCCACACAAAAAAACTCAAAATGACTAGCCACAACCAACGTTTCATTTTTGCGCCGCCACACAGGCAATCACCGGATAATCGGGGTGGTGGATTGCCAATTCAGAGGGGGTTAATTCCTCAGCTGCCACCCCCAAAAAGGTTGCCAGGACCGTGAGGGTATTGCCATAGGTGTACAGATGACATTGAGAGTAATGGCGGAATAAATAATTCAAGCCATCGGGAAGCAAACGCCAGTAGTCTGCTGGTCGGTCATGCAACCGCTGGGCCGTCGGCACCAACGCCAGACACCACCCCCCAGGCTTTAACCAACGATGAATATTCTGCACCACCCGCTGGGGGTCGTAACAATGCTCCAACACATTAAAAATGAAAACTGTATCTGCCGTATCAGGGGCAATGAGTTCCGCATCGTGGGCATCGCCGACCACATCTACCCCTGCCCCTGCTTCTAAATTGACACAGCAATAGGAAGTGACATGTTCGAGGACGGAATCATAAAATTGCCTATCCTTTGCCACCCCACCAATTTCCAGCAGTGCCCCCCGAATTTTATCTTTTACTGCGTGCAAAAACTGCCTTTGGTAGTAACGGTCAATGGGTGTTCCCCGCGAGAAACCGGTAATGGCACACACCGGCGACCAGCGGCGCACCATTCCCCACTCAAGTTGCCCTACTGCCGGCACAATTAACCCCTGCTCATACAGACGCGCAAAGACAGTTTGAAACTCAGAAAAATCCAAGTCGGGATAGGGGGTAAATAGCGGTAGGTCGTTGGTTAGTTTGACCTGCTGTTTTGGCTCTAGATAACTGGGAAATCCCTGGGAAAGATACGTCACTTCTCCACCCATGATTTGGAGCAACGCCTCCCCGCCAAAACCCAGTTTTTCTAGCAACTGTTGTCGGCCAGAAGCTTGTTGTTGGAAGGCGCGGTATGTTTGATAGGCCGCAGCCAGCGTACCTGGGGTGGCAAAAGACTCCAACAGCGCCAGCGCCCCCGGGAAATCCAAAGGGATGGCCGCCCGCTGACTCCAGCCAAACACCGCTTCGGTGCGACCACCTGCCTGGCGAAGAAAGACGCTGCTCCAATACTGCCGCTCCATCAGGATTTATTCACCCAAAACCCAAGTTTTGATCGCCGCCACCACTCCATCGTCCGCCACACTCGGCGCAACCCAATCCGCCTGCTGCTGCACGGGCAAAGGCGCATTCCCCATCGCAATCCCCACCCCCGCATACTGCAACATTTCTAAGTCGTTGTAATTGTCCCCGATGGCGACCACCTGTGCAGGGGTCAGACCCAATAACTCTTCTGCCAGGTACCGCACGGCCACACCCTTGTTCACCTTGGGATTGGTGGCCTCAAAGTAAATGGGGGCTGAACGAGTTAAGTATAATTCTTGGCTGCTGTACCGCTTTTGTAAGGCATTCAGCATCTCTTCGATGATGGCGGGGTCCTCGCTGACGGCCAACACCTTGGTCGGGGCAACGGTCGCCTGGGCCAGCACCCGGCGTAAATCCTCCACCACAATCGGTTCAATCAAGGTGCGTTTGGCGTACTGGTCGGTGTCGGGGCGCATTTCCTGCACGTAAAGCTGGTCGTCGAGATAGAAATGGACCGACAGGTGGGGGCGCCACTCCGCCTGCTCGAAATAGGCCAACAATTCCAAGGCCCGCTCCGGCGCAACCGGCCAATGGCGATGCCGCGTGCCGGTGTGGGGGTCCTGAATCCACGCCCCTTGGTAGCTCAGCAGGGGCAAGGTCAAATTCAGTTCCCGGTAAAACCGCAAGGCCGAACGGTACATCCGCCCCGTGGCAATGGCGACGTGGATGCCCCGTTGTTGCACCGCCTGCACTGCCGCTTTCACCGCCGGTGTAATGCGGTTTTCCTCCCCTACCACGGTGCCATCTAAATCCAACACCAGCAGGCGGACATCACGGGCGGACATGGTAAAGAAACGTAAAGGTTTTCTGCCTGTTACTATATCAGCTTTGCCACCAGAGGAAGGCGGCCTGTCCCAACCCCACCAGAAATCCCAGGAATCCCCCCAGGTTGACAATCGCTTGCAATTCCGTGCGGACAATGCCTTGAATGCCTGCTTCCAAATCCGCGGGCGCTGTGGCATTTACCCGGTCAATAATCGCCTGGTCAATATCCAAAATCGGAATCACATGGGCAATTAACCGTTCCAGGTCTTTTTCTAAGTAACGTTCGATGATGAGCGCTAATTCTTCGCTGATGAGACTGAGGGAACTATTCATCACGGCGGAGTTGCGTAAGCGGGTGAGAATCAAATGGGCAATTTCATTCCAGTTGAGGGAGTCACTCAGATTTTTAATCAATACGGGGCCATCCACTTGCAGATATTCGCGGATCAATTCCCGCAGTTGTTTGCGCAACCGGTGCATGGTCACCACAGGTAAATTCTGCAAGGAGAGGTCTTGGATCAGTTCCGTCAACCGATTTTTTAGCCCCAGAGAGGTCATCAATTCTGCCAGGCGTCGGTTGGCAGTTTCTGGCTCTTCAATACAAAAGCGGCGCAGGCGAATCAGCCCATTGCGTACCCCAAAGACATTGGCGACCACCCAGTAGGTGCCGGTGGTTTGCTCCCGCAAATCCTGGTCAATGACATCAATGGTTTCATCGGTCAAAAAATCCACCAAGGCCCGTCGTAAAAAATCCGGGGTCAGGGCAAATTCCAACAACCAATTGGCTAGCTGTTCTGCCTGGGTGGGAGAAAAACGAAATTCCAGTAAAAAACGATCAAAAATATGGTTGATTTGTTCGGCTAAAAAATCCTCTTGGCGGGCGAGGATGCGCAGTAACCGAGGCAGGGATTGCCCTAAAAAATCGTGGAGAATACCGGCAAGGATTTTGGCCGTGCGGGCTTTATAAGCGTCCAATTTGACTTGGTTGAGGGCGGTTTGCAACAGCCAGTAAATGGCGGCTTGGGTGCGTTCTAGCTGCAACAGACGGCGGGCAATCTTTTGCAGCTCTTCGGGGGTAAGCAGCGAACTGGTGATGGTGTCGGCAACGCGGGCGGCCAAACGGCCTTGGTTGCTGGGGATCAAGCCAGGGGTAAACGGCACCCGATAGCGCCCTAGGTACAGGGGACGGTAGGGCCGAAACAGCATACGAATCGCCAGGTCATTGGTGAAATACCCAATCACCGCACCGAGCAGGGGAGGCAAAAGCAGGTTCAGGGGCAAAGACACAGGTCAGGCAACCCCCACAGGGCAAGGCATGCCGCAATGACGCATTGATTCCGATCATAAACCGGAGAACCGGCTGGTTATCCTAGAAAGGAGGGAGGGACAAGGGGCTGGTGTGGTGGAGCAACATCCGTTGATTGCCCAGTTGGCAACGGTAATTCGCCAGGGGTGGGCGGCGCATCTGGCGCTGGAGCCGTACCCGCTCCCGGCGGATTTGGGCTATGTGGAGGGCCATTTGGAAGGGGAACGGGTGCATATCCAAAATGTGTGCTACCAAAGTACCCACTTTCGCAAACTGCATCTGGAATTGGCGCAGGTGGGGAACAGTTTGGATGTGCTCCACTGTGTGATGTTTCCCCGCCCGGTCTATGACGTACCGCTGTTTGGGGTAGATATTGTGGCGGGACGGGGGCAGGTGAGTGCGGCCATTGTGGATGTGTCCCCGACGCGGGTGGATCACTCGTTGCCGGAGGCTTATGTGCAGGGGTTGACGGCTTTGCGACCCGCTCCGTTCCAACACCCCCGCCCGTTGCCGCCTTGGGGGGATATTTTTTCGGAGTTTTGTCTGTTTGTGCGCCCGGTGGATGGGGCAGAAGAACAGCGGTTTATTGACTACGTTGCCCGGCTGTTGCACTTTCACTGTCAGCAGGTGGTCACCAGCGCACCCCTGTCCCCGGCCCTAGCGCAGCAACACCAGTCCCAGCAGAGCTACTACTGCCGCCAACAGCAACAAAACGATAAAACCCGACGGGTGTTGGAGCGGGCGTTTGGCAATGCCTGGGCGGAACGCTACATGAGTACCGTGTTGTTTGACTTGCCGCAGACATGAGAGACCCCTACGAGACCCTGGGGGTGAGCCGGAATGCCACCCAAGCCCAAGTGAAGGCTGCCTACCGCCGCCTGGTGAAACTTTGCCATCCCGATACCAATCCCCAGGGCCACGAGCAGATGATTGCCCTGAATTTGGCCTACGAGGTGCTGGGGGACCCGGTGCAACGGCGTGCCTACGATGCCCAGCAGTCCTACCGCCAACCGGCCACACCCAACCCCAGGCCAACGGCAGTGCCGCCCCAGCATTGGTGGCAGGAGGTCTTCCGGCCGGTGGATCAACGCATTCAGCGCATTCTCTGTACCCGTCGCCGCCAACTGGAACGCCTGGCCGCCGACCCCTTTGACGATGCCTACATGGCGGAATTTCACCGCTATCTCCTGGCCTGTCGCCGCACCCTCCAGCAGGCCGAACGTCTGTTTCGCAGTCAGGCCAATCCCCCGGTGCTGGCAGAGGCTGCCAGTGGCTTATACCATTGCCTCAACCACGTGCACGATGCGCTGGAGGATTTGGACTGGTTCACCCAAAGTTACAGCGAACAGTACCTCCAGACCAGCGAAGCCCTGTTTCGGCGCGCCGGGGAACAACGGCAACAGGCCTGGCAGGCTGCCCGCCGAGCCGGGTTCACCTAACCCTCGTCGCTGGCTGCCGTTCCTGGCGCCGGGCCGTCAATCCGCTCCAACTGCCACAGGATTTGGTTGCCTTCGCGACGCACCCGCGAGACGATCCAATTGCGCCACGCCCAAGTTTCCCCCCGGCTGGTCACGGCACTGGCATTGACATCCATCAGCGCTGCCAGTTCCGCACTGGTAATGAAGTACCCTTGGTTGGCCACTATATCCGCCGTGCGCAGGGTTTCCAGGAGCAGGCGCAATTGGCTGAGGCGGCTTTCCCGTGACAGGGTTTCGTCGCTATGGGTATTCAGTAGCGTTTCCGACATAAACCTCGCCCCAATTGGGGATAACAACAAATGGGCCGTGAGTATTTGCACCAACAAACACCTAATACCTTACCTAAAATTTTCCGCTTTGGGTACTGGGAAAGGGGGAATAGAAGGTATCGTTGCCGTCGGCCAGCCGGGTGCGGCGTCAGGTGCGTTATCTGGGGACTTCCCCTAGGACAGGGTTAGACCAGGTGAAGGGTTCCTTGGGACGCCGGGTTTTTCAGGGGCTTTCCTCACCCTGCAATTGCCGATGCCCTAAAAGCTCCGCCAGCCCGTGTGCACTTGCGCTTTTTGGAGCGCCTCGGTGTCCCGCCTAATCAATAGCGCCGTCAGTTTGGCCGTGATCTCATTGCCCCAATAGGCATTGTGGGCATCCATCAGCCCCAAGGCCATGCCCGCATGCATTTGTCCCAAGCCCAAGGCACTCAATTCCGGGAAATTCCCAAACTGCCAAATGTACTGATCCATGAACAAAAAGCAGGGCTGACCACAGTCGTGTTGGATGGCACTGCCAAGCGGATAGGCCACGGAATCCGAGGCATGAATCAAATTAAGCCATACCAGCGAATTCGGAGCATGACCGGCAAGAGAATTGCAATTAACAGACGAAAAATTAATATCTTGCTTGGTTTTCATCAGCAATAAAGGTGAACCCATCGTGACCAATCCCCGTAGTTCTAACGGGTGCGGCTCTGTCTGGAAGCAGCGGCGAAAGAGATGGGCAGGGTCGGTTGCAGGTAGGTCTGGCGCAAACAGCAAATCCCAAAGAATTAAAGTACCTAAAGAGTGGGCAACAATGATGACTTCCCTATCCTGGGGGTGGTCTCGAATGAATGCTTGAAATTGCGCGAAGATTTGCCCGCGGATTTCTGCACCTTTTTCCTGGTGCATATAGGTCAAGAAATCGCCAAAAAATTTACCGATAAAATCTTCTCTTAATTCTTGATAGCGATAAATATCATGACCTTTGTCCTTCAAGTCGGGGTGCCTGGTGGTGATTTCTTTGATGTCGGAGCGTACCCAATTGAACAGTTGATCCGTTTGGTTTTTGAATGTATGTCCCCAAAAGCTGGAATAAAAGACGGGTATCGCGGGATTATTTTTTTGGCCATTGTTATATTCTGTTGACCCCGCTTCCCGGTTGGCTTGCAGGAGGAATTCCTTGACGTTTTTCTTAAAACGGTCCCCATAGCCGACGCTCTGTGTGGCAACGCCGTGAATGAGAAAGACCAGCATTCCACGACGCAACGTGAAAGATACGGTGTAGGGGCCTCGTACCGATGATAACACAAGGGGTGGGGATTACCAACACGGGCCAGCCAGGGCATAATGGATTAGGCGAAAGGGGTTATTTTGGGGATGGCTGGGATGGGGATGGACCAATTAACCCGTGGACAGGTCTGGCTGCAAGAGGTGCTGCAATTGATGGGGATACAGGCACCGGTGACGCTGGACCCGCAACGGCAATGGCTGGTCATTGAAACCACCGACCCCCGGCTGATCTCGATTTTTTTGGGGGATCAGGGGGCGGTTTTGGATGCGTTGCAGTATCTGGCGAATGTGAATTTGAATCTGCACTTACCGCCGGAGGAACAGTTTCCCTTTACGTTTGAAGTGGCCGGGTATCGGGCCAAACGGCAACAGGAATTGGCGGTGCTGGTAGCCCAGGTGGCGCAACAGGTGCGGGCAACGGGTAAGGAGGTGGCGATTCCCCATCTGTCGGCGGCAGAACGCCGTCAGGTGCATACCCTGTTTCACCAGTACCCCGATCTGGAAACGGTCAGCCGCGGGCAGGAGCCGGACCGGTATTTGGTGGTCTTACCCAAAAAAATGCGCTAGGCTAGACCCACTGTTGTGGTAGGTTGTTATGGCTGCAATTCAATTTATCCGTGGTTTGGATGAGGAAACCGTCCCCGAAGTCTATCTGACCCGCTCCAAAGACGGCACGAATGGGATGGCGCGGTTCCGCTTTGACCAGCCTAAGGCGTTCAACCGGAGCGAGGCCAGCTTCGGCGATATTACCGGGATGTATCTGGTGGATGAGGAGGGGGAGTTGGTGACCCGGGATGTGAATGCCCGGTTTCTAAACGGCAAACCCCAGGCGATTGAAGCCCGCTATGTCATGCGTTCGCCCGCGGAATGGGACCGGTTTATGCGCTTTATGGAACGCTACGCCAAGGCCATGGGTCTGGAGTTTACCCCGGCTTAACTGGGGCTGCGGCCTGCGGGGCTACGGCTCTGGGTGGGTCTGGGGGGTGTTCCGGCGGTGGTTCTGGTCAGCAGTTCCACGGCGCGGGCGTAGGCCGGGTCACGGCTGATGCTGGTGTCGGCGGCGCGCTGGGCCAGGGCCTCCCGTTGCGCCCGGGTCATGTCCACGGTGATGTTGGGGCTGATCCCTTTGCGGGAAATGTCCCGCCCGGAGGGGGTGTAGTAGTGGGCAATGGTGACGGCCAGGCCGGAACCGTCGCTCAGGCGATGCACCGATTGCACCAGGGCTTTGCCAAAGGTGGGGGTGCCGACGACAACGGCCCGTTTGTGGTCCTGCAAGGCGCCGGCGAGAATTTCACTGGCGCTGGCGGATTGATGGTCCACTAAGATGACCAGGGGTTCCCGGACGACGGCGGTGCCGTTGGCGTGAAAGACTTCTCGTTCGCCCTGCCGCCCGACGGTGCTGACAATTCGACCGTGGTCGAGCCACATACGGGTAATTTCGATGCTGGCGCGCAACAGACCGCCCGGATTGCCCCGCAAATCCAAAATGTAGGCTTGGGCGCCCTGGCGTTGCAAGGCTTGGATGGCCTGGCGCATCTGTGCGGCGGCATGGGCATTAAACCCCTGCAACCGAATCAGCCCAATTGCCCGTCCCTGCTCCCTTTTGAGGGCGTAGTCCACGACCTTGGTTGCGATCCAGGCGCGGGTGAGCTGCAAAGGGATGGTTTCCTGGGCGCGGCGCACTTCCAAACGGAGAACGGTGCCCACCGGCCCGCGGATCAGTTTGCTCGCTTCGGCCAGGCTCATGCCCTTGGTGCTGCGGCCGGCAATCGAAATCAGTTCATCCCCAGGGCGAATTCCGGCTTGGGCCGCAGGGGAATCATCCACCACATCGGCAATGAGAATCCGCCGTTCTTCGGATTCTTCGTCGAGTTTCAGGCGCACCCCGATCCCGGAAAATTCGCCGCTGGTTTGGTTGACCAGGGTTTGAAATTCCTGGGGGTCAAGAAAGCGGGTGTAGGGGTCTCCCAGTTTGCTGATTTCCGCGCGCAAAGCGGCGTAGGCTTGGGCTGGGGTAGTGTATTCTCTGGCCAGTAACTCCTGCCGTACCTGTTGCCAATTCACCCGGTTGAACTTGGGGTCCACGTAGTGGGTGTTGATGATTTGCCAGGCTTCGTCCAAAATACGTTTGGGGTTGTTTTCAAGGGGCGTTTCTGCCCGCAGCGGCATCGCCAGTCCCAGGACGATACAACCCACGCCTGCCGCCAGCCAGTGTTGTTTGGTGTGCGCCATAGTTTACCCCATCTCGTGACCAAAAATATGGTTGCGGATTCCTTTTAATTTAACGCAGCGGTTCCCCGGTCGCCCCCGGTTGGCGTTCGGGTTAAAATAACACGTATGTTCCGTTGGTGGTGGCCCATGAGTTCCCCGTCGCGCCGCGTGGAGGTGACCCCGGAAAACCTGGGGCGGATTCTGGAATTGGTCGAGCGTCTGGCTCACGAAAACCAGGTGTTGACCCGCCAGGTGGAGGTGCTGATTCAGCAGGTCGAGGATGCCCACCACTGTATTCGGGAATTGTCGAAACTCATCCGGGAGATTTGGGATAATTTGGAGGGGCGCTGGGAGCGCCTAGAAAAGGGGTTAGAGCATATTGATTCTCAACAGGACGGGTTGCAGGGGCGTTGTGACCATTTGATTACGCTGATGAGCCGCCCGTTTTGGCAGCAACTCCAGGATGCCAGTGCGCCGGAATGGATGGTCAAACAGGCCTTTGACGAATATGTGCGGCGGTTGAACCACGCCCTGGAGCAGGAACCGGAATCGCCCCCGGAAGAGGAACAGACTTGACCCATGCCTGTCTCCCGGCGGGAACAAATTGCGGCTGTAGAGGCGCAGGCGGCGGTTTGGGTCGGGCAACTGTTGGCGGGTCAACCCTACGACCCCCCACCCGGCCCCCAGGCGCAAGCGGTTTTGGCTTGGGTGGAAACCACGCTCTTGCCCCGGCTGCGGCAGACGCCCCAGGAACTCACCCATCTGCTGCGGGGGTTGCAGGGGCGTTACGTGCCCAGCGGCCCGGCAGGAGCCCCGACACGGGGACGGCCAGAGGTGTTGCCGACGGGCCGGAATTTTTACGGGGTGGATGTGCGGGCGATTCCCACGGAAACTGCTTGGCAGGTGGGGCAAAAGGCGGCCCAGGCGGTGATTGACCGCTATACCCAAGACCAAGGGGAATACCCCCGCACCCTGGCGCTGTCGGTGTGGGGGACGGCGACGCTGCGGACAGGGGGGGAGGATTTTGCCGAAGCCCTGGCGCTGTTGGGGGTGCGACCGGTGTGGGCCGGGCCGAGCCGCCGGGTGGTGGATTTTGAGATTTTGCCCCTGAGCTATCTGGGCCGCCCCCGCGTGGATGTGACCTTGCGGGTGTCGGGTTTTTTTCGCGATAGTTTTCCCCACCTGCTGGATTTGTTTGACCAGGCGGTACAGGCGGTGGCCCAGTTGCCCGAAGCCCCGGCGGATAACCCTTTGGTGGCCGCGCAGGCGACGGGATTGCCGCCACACCAGGTCTATCTGCGGGTGTTTGGCCCCAAACCGGGGAGCTACGGGGCGGGGTTGCAGGGGTTGATTGCCGCCCAAAATTGGGAAACCCCTGCGGATTTGGCCACGGCTTTTCTGAATTGGAGTGGCTATGGGTACACCGGCTCACGTTGGGGGGAACCGGCCCGCGAGGCCCTCATCCAACGGCTCCGGCAGACCCAAATTGTCCTGCACAACCAGGACAACCGGGAGCATGACATTTTGGATGCGGATGACTACTACCAATTCCAGGGCGGGTTGGCCGTTGCCATTCGCACCCTCACCGGGCACAATCCCACCATTTACCACGGGGACCACAGCCGCCCCCCCTACCTCCAAATCCGCACGCTCCAAGAGGAAATCCAGCGGGTGTACCGCGCGCGGGTGGTCAATCCCAAGTGGATTAACGCCATGCTGCGCCACGGGTACAAAGGGGCGTTTGAATTGGCGGCCACGGTGGATTATTTGTTTGCCTACGACGCCACGACCGGCTGCGGGAGGGATTACATGTATGCGGGCATGGCCCAGGCCTACCTCCTCGACCCAACCGTGCAGGAATTTTTGCGCCAGAGCAACCCCTGGGCCTTGCGGGGGATGGCAGAACGGCTGTGGGAAGCCCACCAGCGGGGCCAATGGCGCAGCCCCGACCCGGAGGTCCTATCCGCCCTGCGCCGTTTGATTCTTGAAACCGAAGCCCTTATTGAGCGACAGGGACAAACCGCCCCACCGTAGCCAGGAGTTCGCTGGGGTTGCAAGGCTTGCCCAGATAGCCGTTGACCCCCAAACTGGCGGCTTTTTGGCGGTGACGGTCGCCGGTGCGGGAAGTGAGCATGACCACGGGCAAACGGCCAACCTGGGGGTGCTCCCGAATGTTTTGCAGCAGGTCCAACCCATTCAGGCGGGGCATTTCCAAATCCGTCAGCACCAGGTGTACCTTACCCGGATTTTGTAATAAAACTTCCCAGGCTTCCTGCCCGTCACGACAAGCCAGAATTTCGTACCCGGCTTGCCCCAGGACGCTGGAGATGATCCGGCGGGTATAAACGGAGTCTTCGGCAATGAGGATGGTGGGGCGCGGGCTGGCGGTTTCCTCGCTCACCGGGGTCAGAGAACGGCTCACCCCCTCTCCCGGTCGCCGCAATTGGCTCGGCAGAATCACCGGGATCGATTCCCCCGACGGCAAAACCGCCGCCCCCACAAAGTAGGGAGGCAAGGGGAAAATTTCTTCCACCCGTTTCACCATCCGTTGCCGCACCTCGCTGAGTTCGTCCACCACCAACCCCAGCGGTTGCTCCTGGGGACCGCGCAGCACCAAAATCGCCTGCGCCAGGGGGGGATCAAGGGGAAAAGCGTATTCCAGCAGATGCTCCGGCAGATACACCGGCAAAGGCTGCCCCTGCCAAGGAACCGTCAGGGGCGGGGTAAAGTGGCGCGCCACCGGCACTTCCCGCAAAATGTCCAGCACGCTGTCGGCCAAAAAGCCCAACTGCCGCCCCTGGGCCCGCACAATCAGCAGGGGCAACAGACTCACCGCCAGCGGCAGACGCAGGGTAAAACAGGTGCCTTGACCGGGGGTAGAAGTGACTTCCACCGTTCCCCCCAACTGGCGGATTTCCGTGCGCACCGCATCCAACCCGACCCCCCGCCCAGAAAGTTCCGAAACCTGGGTGCTGGTGGAAAAGCCCGGTATAAAGAGAAAATTCAGCAATTCCTCTTGGCTAAGCTGCGCAAAGGCCGCCTGGGTCAACCCCCGTTCCCGCGCCTTTTGGTACACCCGTTCGAGGTTCACCCCGCGGCCATCGTCTTGGATGCTAATGAGCACCTGGTTGCCCTGCACCTGGGCGCGCAGCAGGATGGTGGCCGTGGCCGGTTTCCCCCGCCGCAACCGCTCGGATGGGGGTTCGATGCCGTGGTCAAAGGCGTTGTTCACCAGGTGGGTCAAGGGGCCTTTGAGTTGCTCTAAAAGCATCCGGTCCAGCAAGACGTCCGCCCCCTCGACCTGGCATTGCACCTGTTTGCCGTAGCGTTGGGCCAACCGTTGGATTTTGTTGGCAAAAGGGTCGGTGAGGGTGCGAAAGGGGTTCAGGCGGGCTTTGGTGGATTCGCTGTAGATTTGGTTCAAATTGCGCCGCAAACTCACCAATTCCCGTGCGGTACTGCGGGTGACCAGGTCCAAATCCTCGGCACTTTCGCTGATTTGGGCGACAAATTCCTGGCAGGCTTGCAGGGTTTGGTGCAGGGCGCTAAAGCGGTCCATCTCCAGGGGGTCAAATTCCGTACCTTCCGTGGCGCGGTATTGCAATGCCAGTTGTTCGTACACTTCGTCCATCTGCTCCCGCACCGGTTCAAACCCCTGCACCAGCTCTTTCAAATGGCGGATGGTGGCTTCCAATTGCTCCTGCTGACCGCTGAGTTTTTCCAAATACAAGAGCACATCCCCGCCCGTATTGGCCAAAAATTCAATGGTCTTGAAGGGCAAACGCACATGGGTCGGCACCGCTGCCGGTTCCACAGGCGCCGGTGGTGGGGCAGGCAGCGGCGCGGGGGTCACCCCCAACCGCTGATCCCGCTCCCGGCGAATCTGGGCAATCACCTGCTCGGCTACGGGAATGCTGGGGGTGTCCCGCAGGGGGGCAAGGGCGGCCGCCAACCAGGGCAATTGCAACTCCTGGGCCAGAAACATGCCGTTTTCCAGCAGTTCCGCCACCGCCTGGGCATCCCCTTGCCGCAACCGCCCCTCCGCCACCTGGAGACAGTCTTCCAAAGCCCCGGTCAACGCTGCCTGCAACTGCTCCTCCGGGCTGGGTTCGCTCTGGCTTTCTTGCGCCACCAGATTGGCCATCGCGGCCAACAGCTCCGGGTTGGCGGTGACCTCAGGATTGGCCACGTTGTCCAATAGCCAGGCCAGTTCCTCCACCGCCTGGCGCACCAGGGGTTCGCCCGCCGGCAGATGCCGTTGTCCCATCAGTTCCAGCAAATCCTCCAACCGGTGCGCCAGCTTTTGCACCGCCGTCATCTGGAACGTACCGGCTCCCCCTTTGAGGGTGTGCGCCGCCCGCATCAGTTTTTCGTAGTCCCACTGGGGGGCGGCAATGCCCTGGCGGAGAATTTCTAGGTATTGGGGCGCTTCCTCCTCCAGAAACCCCTGGCGGGCTTCGGCCATCAAACTGGCCAGCAGGTCGCTGTCAAAGGTGCTGCTCATCGGGTTGGCGTCAAACGGTCGTAGGCTGGAGACGGAATTGTAAAACAAATTGCTGCAACTGCCGCACTTCCTCACCCAACTCCTGGAGGGCAACCGCCACTTCCTGAGCGGCATTGGAGGTGGTGGCGGCAATGGCGGCGACGTTTTCCATCGCCGTTTGCACCTGGCTGGATACGCGGGAGTGGTTCTGGGTTTCCCGGGCAATCGCCGCTTGGTTGGCCGCCATCTGTCCAGAGAGTTCAGCGAGTTTTTGCAACACCTGCTGGGTTTTTTGCACCAGCAAGGAACCTTCTGCCACCGCACTGGTACTACTTTCCATCGCCTGGGATACATCGGCAGTATCCTGCTGAATGTTGCGCACCAAAGCGGCAATGCGGGCGGTTTCCTTGCGCACCAGATTCGCCAATTGCCCGATTTCGTCGGCAATCAGCCGGAAGCCCTGGCCGTGTTCCCCCGCCCGGTCTGCTTCCAACGAAGCGTTGAACGACAGCAGGTTGGTCTGCACGCTGATTTCCTGAATGATGGCCAACACCTGGCTGATTTCCTGGCTGGAACCGACCAGATGCTTGACCTTTTTGGAGGTTTTCCCCACCGCCTCCCGAATCTGGTCGTACAAGCTGGCGGTGGCATCCATCGCCTGTTGACCCTCTTGCGCCGCCTCCAAGGAAGACTGCGCCGTGGTCATCGCTTCGGCAGCCTGCTGGGCAATGGTCTGAATGGCTTGGGCGTTTTCCGCCGCCAAGGCCAGGGCCTGGGTAAGCTCCAACTCTTGGGACTGGGCCGCCTGGGCCAAATCCACCACGGCGGCCTCCGAATGCCTCGCCAACGCCCCCACCCGGTCGGTCGTCGCCCGCACATTCCCCACCAGGGTCCGCAAACTGGCTAGGGTGACATTGAACGCATCGGCAATGGCGGCAATTTGTCCCGCGTCAGTGCGCGCCCGCACGGTCAAATCCCCCTGTTGCGCCCCCTCGATGTCCATCAGCAGTTGGATCACATCCGCTTCCAGTTGCATGCGCGCCTGTTCCGCCTCCTGTTGCTGCCGTTGCAGGGTCTGCATCTGGTCGGCGACCTGGGCGGCCATGTGGTTCATTTCCTGTGCCAAAAGCGCCAATTCATCCTGACTGTTGAGCACAAGCGGTTCTTGGCGGGGATTTTGCCCCACCGCCCGGGCATACAGCGCCAACCGCCGCACCGGCTCTGCCAACAGATGCGCCGCCCCCAACCCCAACCCCCAGGCCAGCAGCAAAATCACCAGCCCCAACAGGTAGGTGTTGCGGGTGCGCTCCCACAGCAGTTGCTCCAGGGTCGCCAGGGGCTTGCCGACCACAAACATCCCCACCGGTCGGTCGTCCACATCCCGCAAGACCTGGAACCGCAGCCAATACTTTTGCCCGTCGGTCGTATCGGGAACCTTCAGCGTGGCCCATTGGTGCTCCTGCCCCTGCTGGAGCAACGCTCGTGCCACCGACGGGGGCGCCAAACTGCCCAGCGCGCGGGTGGTGCCGTCCTCATCCGGGAAATTCGTGGCCACCTGCATATCCCGGGCATAAACCGCCACCAGCGGCAAATCGTACAGCCGTTGCGCCTGGTCCACCAGCCAGTGGTTGCGGTTGAGCAAACTGCCGACCAACACCACGCCCACCACCTGCCCCCGCTGCACCACCGGTTGCACTGCCAGGGCCACCAACGCCACCCCCCGCTGCAATTCCTGGGCGTACAAACTGGCCCGGTTCCGCAAGGGAATTTTCGCCTGGGGCGCCAGCCCCAGCTTTTGCGCCTGCGCCAGCGACAACAACGCCAACCCCACCACCGGTTTGCGGGTTTGGATCGCCCGCCGCACCCAGGGCAACTGCCCCAAATTCTGATCTGCTGGCAACATCACCCGCCGCGTGTCATAGGGGGGCAAGGGCTGATCCGCAGCCAGCACCTCTGGATAGATGCGAAAATCCTCCCGCGACAATACCACCGCCTGCTGGCGCAGCCGCCCCTGCCCATCGAGGACCAAACGAAAATTCTTGGTCAATTCCGGGTATTGGGACTCATTGGCCGCCAACCCCCGGCTAAGCAGCGTCTCGAGCAACCCATTCGGCTCTGCCATCAACGTCGGATCGGTTTGCAGCAGTTGCGCCACCGTTTGCGCTTGCGCCAAGGACTCCTGGGACAACCAATCCAAATACTCCTCCTGCACGGTATTGGCCCCTTGCGCCAACGTGGCTGCAAACTTGTCAGTCACCGTCTGGCGCACCGACCGCACCTGCACCTGGGTCAACACCACCACCGGCACCGCCGTCCACACCAGCAAAATCGCCGCCAGTTTCCGGCGAAACGGAGTACGCTGCCACCACCGCACCGGCTGCAACCAGGGCCGGGGCGGCACCGCCGGCAACGGCTCGATCACCAAAGGCGGGGGGAGTTCCGCCAGCGCCGCCCGCGCCGCCACCCCATAGGCACCTTCCGGGTCCTGCGCCACCACCTGCTGCCACAGCCGCCGCGCCTCCTCCACATCCCCCGCCTCCCGGGCATCCTGCCCCTGCAAATACAGCGCCAACAGCGGGTCTGCCCCCACATCCACCTGTTCCAAGGTGCTGGGCACCTCATCCGGCTGAGTCGCCCACTCAGGGCTAGGTGAAGGCAATGGTTCCATCAAACTACCTCCCTGACGCTTGACGCAAAACCTGAAACAACGCCGTCGGGTCCAACAAGGCCACCGGCTGTCCCTCCCACCGCACCATCCCAGGAAATAGGTGCTTGTGGCGCAGCCGCGGCAACGGTTGTATCTCCTTGGGGGTCAACGGCAAAAACCCCTCCCGCCCCTGAATCGTCACAATTAGGGAACACTGGCCCCCCTGCACCACCAACCCCTCCCGCTGCGGCGTTACCGGCAAAGCCAAATCCGGCTCCAACTCCCGCAAAAACCGCGCCAAATCCAGCACCCACAGGAAATTCCCCCGCACATTGGCAATCCCTTGAAAAATCGCCGCCGCCCCCGGCATCGGCGCCACCACCACACTGGCCAGATCCAACCCCTCCCGCACCGCCAGTTGGGGCAACGCCAACCGCACCGCCCCCCCCAACCGAAACACCACATACTTTTCCGGGAGCGCCTGTACCGCTGGACTAAGGGACATACTTTCGCACCATCGCCAGTAACTGCTGCGGCGTGTAGGGCTTGGTCAAATAGTCCGTCGCCCCCTGCCGTTGCGCCCAAAACCGGTCCGCCTCCCGGTCGCGGCAACTACAGATCACCACCGGCAGGCCCCGCCAGTCCGGATGCGCGCGAATCCGCCGACACAAATCCAGCCCACTTTCCCCCGGCAGACCAATATCCGTCACCACCAAACTCGGCAACCCATGCTGTTCCAACCACGCCCAGGCCGCCTCCGCCGAGGACTGCCCCACCGCCTTATACCCCGCCCGCTGCAGCAATGCCACCATCAACTTCTGCTCGGCCATCACATCCTCCACCACCAACACCAACCGCGGTAACGGTTCCATCCTTCACACCGCCCTCTGGGACAAGACATGTTGCACACACCGGCGCAACTGCTCCGCATCCACCGGCTTGGTGAGGTACTCTTTTACCCCCAACAACTTTGCCCGTACCTTGTCCACCAGCCCATCTTTGCCCGTCAAAAACACAATCGGCACCTGGCGCAACTCCGGATGCTGGCGGATCAACTTGCACAGCTCATACCCATTCAACTCCGGCATCAGCACATCCAACAACACCAAAGCCGGTTTCTCCTGCGCCAAAATCGTCATCACCTGCGTCGGCTGCCCAATCGGAATCACCTGATAGCCACTGCTGTGCAAAATCTGGGTCACACTGGTCAAAATCGCCGGGCTGTCGTCCACACAGGCAATCTTCGGACCAAGCGGTTTGGGCGGCTCCGGCACCTGAAAGGGCCGCACCGTCAAGATTCCCTGTTGCACCAAAGGCAAGAAACACTGCACCGCCGCCGTCGGCGCCACCTTCAACTCCCGCGCCAACTCATACCCACAGCCATCCCGCTGAAACAACTCCACACACCGATGCAACTGCGGCGCAGGCAACTTCGCCAAATAGCTGTCGCGGGGACAAGTCGACCAAAACTCATACACCTGATTCACCCGCTGGGACGGCAGATGGAACCGGGCAAACGGGGACGGCACCCGGTAACGCAACCCCGCCCAGGTCTTGACCTCCTTTTCCACCGACTTGGCCACATCCGCCAAACTCACCGCCAACAAAATCGGATTTAAGGGAATCCGCGGATGCTCCTCCCGCTTCACCTGCGCCGACTTGTGCTGGGACAACACCAAAAAATGGGTCAACGCCTCCTGGGTCAACCGCAGCAAAATCTGCCGCACCTCCGCCAAAGGCAAATGCCCCCCCTGGCTCTGCTGGTAAAGAAACTCATACTCATCCTGATCCGGCGGCAAAACCAAATCCGCCAACTTCGGGAAAAAAAACGGCAACAAACAATTAAACCGCTCCGCCCGCCCCATGCCACTGCTGGCATAATGCAACCGCGTCCCCGCCGGCCCCACATACACATCCCACCGCACCGAAGGGTCCGCCGGGTCATACAGCGTGACATGACCCGTAAGAGGCCGATCCTGAGCTGGTTCCATCATCCTGCCAATACTTACCTACTCAGCAAAAGCGGTCTTCCCACCAGCACCTACGTCAATCTTAACGCCAAATTCCGCTTCAGTAAACCCTACCGATCCACCGAATGAATCCCTCGATAAAACCGGCAAAAACCCCGCCACCCCTAGCCTTGGAACCCCTGGATCGACAGAAAATTCACCCGCACCCATTCCCCACCTCCCTCCTTACCCTCGCCCCTCTTTTTGGTCCAATCTTTCATAGGACAAAAACAAATTTGTTTATATTACAAAAACAAAGTTAAGTTTATATTAACGCCCGGTAAATGTTGGGTAAATGTGGCGCTGGCGGCAGTTGGTTTACCAGGAACCTTAGGGCCCGGTCATTCTGCTTTAGACTAGAGAGTTAAATAGCTTCCTGGCGATTCCCTATGGTAACCGACGCACCGCAACGAGCCGCTTTGGGCATTCCCCCCTTACCCTTGGATGCGGCCCAGACCGCCCAACTGTGCCAGCGGTTACAGACGGCAGACAGCACCCCCACCGACCGCTGGTTGCTCCAGGAACGGGTGCCCCCCGGCGTGGACCCGGCGGCCTACGTCAAGGCGGGATTTTTGCGGGACTTGGCCCAGGGCCGTTGCACCAGCCCCCAGATTACCCCGGTGGCAGCCGTTGCCATGCTGGGGCAGATGGTGGGCGGCTACAACGTGCCCATATTAATTGAACTATTACAAAGTCCAGATCATGTTATTCAAGAGGCGGCGCAGGCGGCCCTATCCCAAATCACGCTGGTTTATGATGCGTTCAACGATGTGTGGGAGTTAGCGCAGCACAATCCCTATGCCCAGGGGGTGATTGCCGCCTGGGCGGAAGCCAGGTGGTTTACGTGCCGACCGCCGGTGCCGGAGGTGTTGACGCTGCGGGTGTTTAAGGTGGCAGGGGAGGTGAATACGGATGACTTGTCCCCGGCGATTCATGCCTCGACTCGCTCGGACATTCCCCTGCATGCGTTGAGTATGTTGGAAACGCGGGCACCGGGGGCGATTGCCACGATCCGGGAACTTAAGGCCTTGGGATTGCCGGTGGCGTTTGTGGGGGATGTGGTGGGGACGGGTTCGTCGCGCAAATCGGCGGTTAATTCCCTGTTGTGGCATATTGGCGAGGACATTCCAGGAATACCGAATAAGCGCCGGGGCGGGGTGATCCTGGGGGGGATGATTGCGCCGATTTTCTTTAATACCGCCGAGGATGCGGGGGCGTTGCCCATTGAGTGTGACGTGACGGGGTTGAGCACCGGGCAGGTGATTCGCCTTTATCCCTACCGGGGTGAACTGCGGGATGAACAGGAGCGGTTGATTACCCGTTTTACGCTCAAACCGGAGACGCTGTTGGATGAGGTGCGGGCGGGGGGGCGGATTCCCCTGTTGATTGGCCGGGGGTTGACGGATAAAACCCGCAGCCGGTTGGGGTTGCCGCCCCATCCGGGGTTTGTGCGGCCCAGGGTGCCGGCGGATACGGGTAAGGGGTTTACGCTGGCGCAAAAAATTGTGGGGCGGGCCTGCGGGGTGGCGGGTGTGCGCCCGGGGACGGCCTGTGAGCCGGTGATGACGACGGTGGGTTCCCAGGATACCACCGGGCCGATGACGCGGGATGAGTTGAAGGAATTGGCCTGTTTGGGGTTTAGTGCGGATTTGGTGTTGCAGAGTTTTTGTCATACGGCGGCCTATCCCAAACCGGCGGATATCCAGATGCAGCGGGAGTTGCCGGATTTTTTTGCCACGCGGGGCGGGGTGGTGTTGCGGCCTGGGGATGGGATTATCCATTCCTGGTTGAACCGGATGTTGCTGCCGGATACGGTGGGGACCGGTGGGGATTCCCATACCCGGTTTCCGTTGGGGATTTCGTTTCCGGCGGGGTCGGGGTTGGTGGCTTTTGCGGCGGCGATTGGTTCGATGCCCCTGAATATGCCGGAGTCGGTGCGGGTGCGGTTTACCGGCACGTTGCAGCCGGGGGTGACGGTGCGGGATGTGGTGCATGCGATTCCCTATGTGGCGCTGCAGCAGGGCTATCTGACTTTGGATAAGGAGAATAAGCGCAATATTTTTGCCGGGCGGATTATGGAGATCGAGGGGCTGCCGGATTTGCAGGTGGAGCAGGCGTTTGAACTGACCGATGCCACGGCGGAGCGCTCCTGTGCCGGGTGTACGATTCAGTTGGGGGTCGCGACGGTAAGCGAGTACCTGCGGTCAAACGTGGCCTTGCTCCAGGACATGATCGCGCGGGGCTATGAGGACCGGCGGACGTTGCAGCGGCGGCTGGAAAAAATGCAGGCCTGGTTGGCCAACCCGCAGTTGCTGACGGCGGACCCGGATGCGGAATACGTGGCGACGTTGGAGGTGAATTTGGATGCGATTACGGAACCGTTGGTGGCAGCGCCCAACGACCCGGACAACATCAAACCCCTGAGTGAATGTGCGGGGGAGCGGATTGATGAGGTGTTTATCGGTTCTTGTATGACGCATATCGGCCATTACCGGGCGGCGGCCAAGGTGTTGGAGGGGGCCGGGCAGGTCAAGGTGCGGTTGTGGGTCTGTCCGCCGACGCGCATGGATGAACAGGTGCTGCGGGAGGAGGGGTACTACAGTATTTTTGGGGCGGCAGGGGCGCGCTTAGAAATGCCGGGCTGTTCCCTGTGTATGGGCAATCAGGCGCGGGTGGCCGATGGCGCGACGGTGTTTTCCACTTCGACGCGCAATTTCAATAACCGCATGGGCAAAGATGCCCGGGTGTATCTGGGTTCGGCGGAATTGGCGGCGGTGTGTGCCCTTTTGGGGCGCATTCCCACCCTGGCGGAATACCGGGCAATTGTCACGGAGAAAATTGACCCCTGGGCGGCGGATATTTACCGGTATTTGCATTTCGACCGGCTGGTCGGCACGGGGGTGGGACGCTAGGGTTGTGCTAGGATGGTGCCAGCAGTAAGCAGCAGGCGCGGCGGGTGGGGTCGCTTCTTGCACAGGAATCCATCACACTTGAGATAATTGCTGGGTCCCCGCGATGTGTGACGTTCCATCTTGGTTCCTGGAGAAGGGGGGAGTCGGGCCATGAAACGGTATGCTGTGGGCTTTGGGGTCGGGCTGGTCGTTTTGGTGGGGTTGGGGGGATGGGTGTGGCACTGGCGCCCCCGGCAACCAGCGGCATTGTCGGCCGCGCCTTCACCTGCTTTGAGGGCGTTAACGCCTTTGGTGCGGCAGTCGCCTCCGGCGCGGCAGCGGGCGTTGACCCGGTTGAGCGCCCAAGGGCAGGGCGTTGAACGGCAGCGGGCGCGGTATCTGTTGGCGGTGGATGCCCTGGCGCAGGGGCAGCCGAAAACTGCCCTGGCGACTTTGGCGAATTTGGAGCGGGAGTATCCCCTGTTGGCGGCCCATGTTTTGGCCCAGGCTGCCCGCGCCTACGCGAAAAAGGGGGACCGGCAGGCGGCGCAGCGGCGGTGGCAGCAGATTGTTGCGCGTTACCCCCAGCAGGAGGTGGCGGCGGAAGCCCTGTTGGCCTTGGGACGCACTGCCGAAGCCATGAGCCGCTATCCTGCCCATCCCCAGGTGGTGGCCCAGGTGCAAAAGGCGTTAGCGCAGCAACCCAACAACCGGGAATTGCTGGTACATCTGGCACGGCACGGTTTGCATCTGCCCAACCTCACGGTGTATTTGGACCGTTTGGTCAACCTGTACCGCGGGCAACTCACGCCGGAGGAATGGCAGGCGATTGCCTTTGCCTATTGGGAAAAACAGCGCTATCTCAAGGCGGCTCAGGCCTATCTTCTGGCGCCCCTGACCCCGGAGCACCTCTACCGCGTGGCGCGGGGGCATCAGTTGGGGGGCAAAACCGAGGAGGCCATCGGCTATTACCAGGACCTCCTGCGGCAGTACAGCGAAACGCCCCAGGGTGTCCTAGCGTTGTACTATTTGTCCCTGTTGGCGCCGGCGCCCCAGCGGGATCAGTATTTCCAGCAGTTGCAGCAGCGGGATGGGGAACGGGCGGCGCGGGTGTTGTGGGAACGTCTCCTGCTGGGGGAACAGGGGGAATCGCCCCAACGGGTTAGCCAAATCCGCACCGAATTGCTCTCCCGCTATGCCCAGACCGAGGCGGCGGCGCGGTTGCGCTGGGAACTGGCGCAGGTGGAAGCCAAGCGCGGCAATCTGAGGCAGGCTATGCACTACGCCGAGGGGATTCTCCAGCACGGGGCCGAGAGTGCCGTGGCGCCCCAAGCAGGGTTTTGGCTGGGGGAATGGGCACAGCAGTTGGGGCAAAAAGAGCGGGCACAGGCGGCTTATACCCAGGTGGTGACCCGCTACCCGGATTCCTACTACGCCTGGCGGGCGGCGGTGCGGTTGGGCTGGCCGGTGGGGGATTTTCAGGGTGTTTTGCAAGCGCAGCCGGAGGTACAGACCCAGCGCGCTCCCTTTTCTTTGTGGAGTGGTTCTCCCACCCTGCAAGAACTGTACCATCTGGGGGAATATCGGGATGCTTGGGAGCAGTGGCAGTTGGAATTTCAGCAGCGGCAGCAGCCCACGTTGGCCGAACAGCTTACGGATGGCCTGATCCGGGTGGGTGTGGGGGAATACTTAGACGGGCTATTTATGCTGGCGACTTTAGAGCGGCGGGTGCAGAACGCCGCCGACCAACAGCAGTACCGGCAGGTGCAGCAGGAACCCACCTACTGGCAAGCGCTGTATCCTTTGGCCTACTGGCCGGAGGTACCGAGCGCGGCGGCGACCTATGGCCTCAATCCCCTGTTGGTGACGGCCCTCATCCGTCAGGAATCCCGTTTTGAAGCCGAGATCGTCTCCAGTGCCGGGGCGGTGGGGCTGATGCAGGTCTTGCCGGAAACGGGGGATTGGATTGCCGGTAAGTTGCGGCGTCCGCCGTTCCAACTGCACCGGCCCCAGGAGAATTTGCAGGCGGGCACCTGGTTTTTGCAGTACACGGATGGTTTATACGGCCACAACGCCCTGTTGGCGGTTGCCAGTTACAATGCCGGGCCGGGGAATGTGGACCAATGGTTGAAGCGGCAGCAGCCTCAGAATTGGGACCAGTTTGTGGAGGAAATTCCTTTTTTGGAAACGCGGGATTACGTGCGGCAGGTGTTCGGCAACTACTGGAACTATTTGCGGCTGTACAATCCTGCCATCTGTGCGCGGGTGAACCCCCATCTGTGTGTCTCGTGAAACAGCAGCGGTACTGGTTTTGGCGGGGTTATCGGGTGCGCTACTGCCACCAGGGGAGTACCTGCAACGGCGTCCCTCTGGTGTTTGTGCATGGGTTTGGAGCGGCCTTAGAACATTGGCGGTACAATGTACCGGTGCTGGGAGCACACCATCCGGTTTATGCCTTGGATTTGCTGGGGTTTGGGGATTCCCAGAAGGCGGCAGCCCAGTACGGTGTGCGTTTGTGGGTCGCCCAGGTCTATGAGTTTTGGCGGACGTTTATCGGCCAGCCTGTCTGTTTGGTGGGGCATTCCCTGGGGTCTTTGGTGAGTCTGACGGCGGCGGTGGCCCACCCGGAGATGGTGCGGGGGTTGGTTTTGCTGACGCTGCCCCAGGGACGCCCAAGGGGGCAACCGGCTTGGTTGTATGCCTGGTTGGGGGGGCTGGAGCGGTTGTTGATCCCGGTGGTGACCCTGCCGTTGTTTTACGGACTGCGGCAACCGGCGGTGATTCGCTGGGTATGCCGTTCCCAGGTGTACCACGACCCAACGGCGGTGAATGCGGAACTGGTGCAGATGTTTGCCCGTCCTGCCCAGGAGCCGGGTGCGGCCTTGACCCTATGCCGTATGGCACAAGCCAGCAGTCGTCCGGGGTATGCCCCCCGCGTGTCCCCGTTGTTGGCGGCCCTACAGGTGCCGGTGCTGTTGATTTGGGGGGAACACGACCGGTTGCTTCCCATCCGGCAGGGGCGGCGCTGGGCAGAACAGTTCCCGCACATTCGGTGGGTCACACTCCCAAGCGGCCATTGTCCCCAGGATGAAACGCCGTTGCAGGTCAATCAGTTGCTGGATGAATGGCTGAGACAGTGGCATACCGAGGTCTAAACAGCGGCTGGCGTTGGTATTCCCTGTAAGCGCGTGCTGATGAGGGGGCAATAGGTTGCAAAAAAAATTAAAATTGATACGCGCCACTCCCCCTGGTTAGGCAGGCGTTTTTTTTCTTAAAGGTGGGATTTCTGGCGATTGTGCTATTCTAAGAATTCACTGGGGGGCGTGGCGGAACGGTAGACGCTACGGACTTAAGCCATTGAGCCTTGCGGGAGAAATCCCACAAGTGAACGCTCTCAAATTCAGGGGAACCTAACTCCACAGGCGGTGGATATGGCAATCCTGAGCCAAGCCGAAGGGGCCAAAGCCGCTTCGGAAGGTGCAGAGACTCGACGGGAGCTACCCTAGCGACAGGTGGCGCTTGCTGCTGTCGTGGGTAAAGGGAGAGTCCAATTCTCCAGGGGTTTACCCCCCGGCGAAAGTCGGTGGAGAATGAAAATCCGTTGACCCTAAAGGTCGTGAGGGTTCAAATCCCTCCGCCCCCATCCCACCCAAAGACCGACACCCGCAGCAGCCACTTCCGCCAACACACTCACCAACCGATACCCTACGGCGGCAGTCAGGACCATTCCGGTTGGCACAACCCCACTCAAACTGGCGGTCAAGGTGGCCTCAAACACCCCCATTCCCCCTGGGGCTAAAGGGATGAGAAACCCCAGCAACCACGCCCACCCAAACGCCCCCCACAGGTGCGGCAATCGTCCCCAACTGAGGGGCAACCACGCCCCCAGCACCAGCACAAACCCCAGCCCGCGCAACCCCATAAAGCCCAAACACCCCAGCAACAGCGCCAAGGGATACCGACGAATGGGGGGCAAAGGCTGTCCCCTACGCCGCCCGACCCAAGCCACCACCCGGTTCAAACACCAGGGATGGATTCCCAGCAACACCGCCAGCAAAACCACCAACGGCCCCCACCACCCCCGCCACCAACTCGCCCCCAGGAGCAACGCCGCCGCCACCAGCAGCAGGGCTTCCAACAGGATGCTCAGCAGAACAATCGCCAGCGGAATACGGCGGGACTGGGCAGCCTGCAGCCGACCGTAGAAATGCCACACATTCCCAGGGATATATTTCGCCAAATTGGTACGCACATACAGGGGCACAGCCCAACGACTGGGCACCGGATGCCCCAGAAACCCCAGCATACGCCCCCACAGCCAACCCGCCCACAGATGCGCCCCTGTGGTCACCCCACCGGCTGCCCCCCACCAGGCCACTATCCAGGGCTGCCACGGCAGGTTTTGCACCTCCCCCCACGACTGGCGTAACTTTTGCCCCAAAAAGGCCAGCACCACCAACCAGGCCAGCCACCGCCAGAATTTCACCGCAGGCGCTGGAGTTGGGGCACCAGAGCTTGCAACGCCTTACCCCGGTGACTGACACGCTGTTTTTGCGCCGGGGTCATCTGGGCAAAGGTCAACCCCTCCGTCGGGACATAAAAAATCGGGTCATAGCCAAAGCCACCGCTGCCCCGCGGGGCAAACAGAATTTCCCCCCGACACACCCCTTGGGCCTGCGCCACAATTTCCCCCTGGGGATTGGCCACCGCCACCGCACAGACAAACTGCGCCCCCCGCTCCCGCTCATCCCCCAACTCAAACAACAACCGCTGAATGCGCTCGGCATCGGTACGGCCATAACGGGCGGAAAACACCCCCGGCGCCCCGTCCAAACTGTCCACCTCCAACCCGGAATCGTCCGCCAACACCCACGCCTGCAACGCCACAGCCGCCTGGGTTGCCTTTTGGCAGGCATTTTCCGCAAACGTCGCTCCTGTTTCTGCCAGCAGCAAATCCAGCGGGGGCAGCAAACAGTTCCAGTCCGACAAATAGGCGCGAATTTCCCGCACCTTACCGGGGTTGGTCGTCGCCACCACCAACTCAAAAGGGGGTCGCATACGCATCGCCGTCGCTGGGTTCGGCCGGCTCTACCGGCGCAGACAAACGGCGCGGCGCCGTCTCTTCGGCCACCAAGGGGGCGCCCACCTGGATCGGGAAAATGCGGGAGGCAGTCAATTCCGGGCGCGTGGTGCGGCTTCCCCCCGGCAAATCCGCCTTGACCATACCCAAGCGCCCTTCAATGAGCACCTGATCCCCGACTTTGAGCTGCTTAAACGTTTGCTCGGCCAAAGCGCCCCAGACCACCACCTTGAGCCGCCCCTGGGGGTCCTCAGGACGCAGCCCCGGAAACTGCACCAACATATCCATCACCGGCAGTTGATTGTCCGGCGTGTAGCGCAGTTGCGGCTCCTGCAAAATTTCCGCTTGGAGAATACACACATTCATCGCCTCAGTTCCACCCACGGCATTCTATCTCCAGTCTGGCACATTTCCGGTGCGCCACTTCAGACCACCCCCGCCACCACCTGCCGATACCAGGCCAACGTCGCCTGCAACCCTTCGCGTAAGGAAGTACGCGCCTGCCACCCCAACTGTTCCCGCACCCGCGTCACATCCAGGGCGCTGCGGCTAATTTCCCCCACCCGCGCCGGTAAAAATTGCGGCCTAATTTTGGTGGGAATCAGAGTTTGGATTAATTCATACAGGCTCAACACCGACGTTTCCTGCCCCGTGCCGATATTGAAAATAAAGGGTTCTGGCCGCCCCAAAATCTGCAAATTCACCTGGGCCACATCCGCCACATACACATAATCGCGCGTTTGCTGACCCGTTCCATAAATCACCGGTGTTTCCCCCCGCAACAAAGCCCGTATAAACGCTGCAATGACCCCTGCCTCACCCCTAATTCCCTGGCGTGGGCCGTACACATTCGCATAGCGCAAAATCCCATAGCACAACCCATGCGTCTCGTAATAAAAGCGCAGATAATGCTCCAGCGTCACCTTGGCAATCCCGTAGGGAGAAACCGGTTGCAACGGGTGGGTCTCCGGCGCCGGAATCTGTTGCAATTCCCCATAACACGCCCCCCCCGACGACGCGAAAATAAACTGTTTCACCCCCAAGCGCGCCGCCGCATCCAGCACATGCAACGAACCCAAAATATTGACCTGGGCATCGGCGACCGGCTGGGCCACCGACTGCCGCACATCAATCTGGGCGGCATGGTGACTGACCACCTCCGGTTGCCATTCCCGGAGAATCTCCTCGACGCGGGACGCATCCTGCAAATCCGCCCAATACACCCGGCTTTGGGGATGAACATAGGCAGGATTCCCGGCGACGAAATTGTCCAGAATCGCCACCTCATGCCCCGCTTGCACATAAATATCCTGCACCGCCGAGCCGATAAAACCCGCCCCACCCGTAATCAAAACCCGCATGTACCCAGCAGATACGGCAATCCGTAGCCTACCACACTAGCCCAGGCCCAATTCCTCCCGGACATTGGCTTCAATGGTCGCCACCTGCTCATCCGTCAACCCCAGTTCCCCCTGGAGTTCTAATAATTGCGCCCGTTCCTCCAGACCAATTTCCCCGTCATTTTCCAAACAGGCACGGAACATCAAAGCGTATTCATAAGCCGCCAACTCCGGGTCGTGACCGGGCGTTTGAAATCGCGCAATAATTTCCTGCGCCGTTTCGCGACTGACCCCGTATTTCTCCCGCAACTTATCCAACATTTCTAACTCCTTCTCCGAAGGCGTTTTGCCCCCCTTAAAACAGGCCTCGACCAACTTAGTAAATTTCTCAATCGCCCCATCGGGGGTCGCTTTGGGTTTCGCAGCGGGGGTGGGCGCAACTTTTGCAGGCGCAGCAGATGCCGGCGGCGTCACCCCTGGTTCAAACAGACGATAGTTCCGCACACAATTGCTAATAGCACTTTCGACCGCCTGATATTCCGGGTTATCCCGCCCCCCAGGGATCGTCTGTTCCAAAGTTTGCAAATAGCCCATCAATCGCTCATACAACGCCCGTTTGCTGTCGCGATTATTCGCCTGTTTGAGAATCTTTTGCACCCCATCATTGAGCAACTCCCGCGCCCGCCGATTTTGATCCGCCAACAGATAATCCCGCGCTTCGTCCCAATTGCTCCCCAAATTTAACGTCCGCTCTAAACCCGTAGCGCTATCGTGATAGGTCAATTTCACTTCCGTATAACCCGTTATTCGATTTTCTGTGACCGTGACCAGGTGAAAGATGCGCCCCAAAATCAGGTTTTCCTGCACCTGAATTTCCTCGGCCGAAGGCGGCATAATGTCCTGAAACTGGCGACTATTGCGGTGTGTATGCAGGGGATTGCGGTCCATCTGCGCCACCGTGCGATAAATGGTTCGCATCCGTTCCATCCCCTCAATCAACCGCAAGGGAAAAGCACCAATTTCCCGCACGAAATAGATGTGATGGGGGTCGTTGTAGGGACGAATATCCTTGTCCGTCAGCGTGGTGCTTTTGCGCAGCAAAGGCAATAGGGCCGCCACCGCAGGGTCGGTTGGTTTATTTCCCCCTTGAATCCCCACCAAGGTTTGCCGTTTTTCCGGACGGTCATCCCAACCCAAACGGGCCTGCTCCTGGCTAAACCGCAAAAAGGCTTCACTTTTTTCAAACGTGGTTTTCAACTGGGATTCCTGTTGCTCGAGGGTGGGATATTGAGCAATGAATTTTTCCGCGACAGAAACCTTTAACTGTTCGCTGGTGCTAAATTCATCAATCGCCCGGTTGATCAGCCGTTGATATAAATCCTGCTGCCGCAAATGCTCGAATTTATGCAAATCAAACAGACGACACCCCAGGCCATTCCAGATGTCTTGGCTCATAGATTGATAGACCATTTCCGCCCGGTTTGCCATCGTCTTTTGATAGATTTGGTCAATGTCCTGCGGGTCGTACAGCAAAATCCCATTCACTGTCAGCGTGCTGGTTTCACGGGTATATACCTGTTCCCGCTCCGCCAACTGCCGCCGCAGGTTTTCCAAATTCTTATCAAAATAATTCAGATCGCTGAGCAAACGTTGGGTTTCTTCCCGCAGGGCATCCAAAAGCGGCACCGCCAAAGCCCGGGCTTTCACTTCCACCTTGGAAACATAAATCGCCTCCAACGCCTGCATGATTGCATTGAAATCATCGTCAATAACTTTTTTGCGATTCAGCAGCATCATCTGGCGGGCGTGGTTGTCAATTTGTTTGAGCAGAATTTGCAGGGCTTGACTGGCCGAGCGCTCCCTGGGCAACCAATCTTTTTGCCGGGACTGGTCAAAGGTGGTGCGAAACTCTAACAGCACTTCCAACAACACTTCCAGGAATTGGCGCGTCCACTTGGGACCCCGAAACCGGTCTTCCACCATCTGCGCCACCGTTTCGCGCAATTCCTTCGTTTTTTGCGGAATGAGACGGTTGAGATTGTCCCACATTTTCTGGAAGTAATCGCTCCAGCGCCGCGGGTCGCTATCCGCATCGTTAAAATGCACCCGATATTTTTCCTCTTCCACCGAAATAAACCGCATTAAATTCTCAAAAGGAATGTTCAAATCGTTGCGTTTTTTGCGTAACCCGGCCACCCAATCGGCTACTTCCTTGCTGTAGGGTTTCATGTTGTCCCCCACGCTCAAACTGTCTAGCAATTGGTGGTTGGTTTCCGATTCCGCTAAGCCCAAATTAGGTAAAATTTCCGTTTTGATCACATCCCGCATAGCCGTCGGCGCCGGGGTGGGATTGCTCCACCAATCGACCAGGGCCACCGCCAACCGGGACGCACAGGCATTGAGCACCCGTTGCACGGGAAATTGGATGCTCGCCAAACCAAAGGCAATGTAGTTTTGGGGATAGCCCAGTGGGTCGGGACTCGCCCAGTGCTTGCGAATGTTGTCCCGCACCAACTTTTTGTACTGGCTAAACCCCGAAGAAAAATCCAAGAAAATATTTTGCGCCACCATTTCCAAAACCGATTCCAAGTTCGGCAAGGTGACTTTATCATTGCTGTTGCCCACCAAATAACAAAACCCAAAGGGCGTGTCTTGCGCATTTTGACTGCTAATTCGGTCGGCAATGTTGTTGCTGTATTGGGTTTCAAACCGGGTGTGGGGACGAGAATAGTGATTTAGTTCCATCAAGGCCGCATAGGCGTTGGCAATCACCCGGTCACCCAGGCCGGAAAACGCCCCTGGCAAGACCAAAAACGCACAGGTTTGCGGCAAATCGGAAGGCGGCACCCAGTCCCGCACATTATAAGCTACGTCCAAGACCATGCCGGAACCCGTACCGCCGCTGAGGGAACAAACGATAAACACATTTATCCCTTTGTCCAATTGCACGCCCCAGCGGTCCAGCATAAATTTCTCATGGCCGACAATCCGGGAACGGGCATTGGCAAAGGCCTGTTTGATGGTTTGGTAGTTCACCGTAAAGGCAAATTTACCCAGGGCGCGAATCTGCCCGGCTCCCGCCAAAATCGAGTCGGTTCCTGCCAGTTCCGGGGGAAACCATTCCTGCAGGTATTCGTAATCGGCAATGCGGTTCAAAATGGCTTTGGCATTGTCCACTTTGGCCCAGACTTGCTCTACCGGGCGCAGGGAAATATCCTGTTTCAAAACGGTTTGCGGCTCCGAAACCTTGGCGTTTTGTTCCGTATCGATATGCAAAAAAGAAACAATTGGTAGGGCATCCAGGCTGCCGTAGGTCTCCACAATCATGCGCCGGATTTTGATGATGACTTCCTTGCCTGTACCACCAAGACCGACGACAATGGTGGGGGTCATGCCGAGGTAGTCTGCCATAGGTCGCTAGGAGGGCACTTGGCCGTATTGTAGAGGATTCCGGTTGGTTTTGTCTGGTGGCTGGGCGAGCGCACGGCAACTTTTAGAATAGAAGCAGCAGGGGCAGAGGTAGGATGGAACGGGGCTGGCTGATTGGTGAATTGAGCACCCAGGCGGGGGTTTCGCCCCAGACCATTCGCTTTTACGAGCGGGAGGGGTTGCTGGCGCCCCCGGAACGCAATAAGAGTGGTTACCGCCTCTACCTGCCGGAATCGCTGCAACAACTGCTGTTTATCCAGCACAGCAAGCTGTTTGGCCTGACTTTGGAAGACATCAAACATCTGCTGGAGCTGCAACGTCAGGGGGTGAATCCCTGTGGCAGTTTTCGCCGTTTGGTGCAGGCGCGGCTCCACACGCTGGCCCAGCAGGCCCAGCAGTTGCAGGCGACCTGCCAAGCCATTACCCAACGGTTTGAACGGCTGGCAGCCCAATTGCCCCCCCAGGATGAGGCGGCTGAGGGGAGCCGTCCTCTGGGAGAATGGCTGTGTGCGGCGGTTCATCCTACGGCTGGCTCCCCCGGCGACCAGGGGCAGGCCTGCGCCCAAGTGCTCCAGCGTTACATGGCCGGGGAACGGCAGTTTCAGGGGTGCGACCTGGTGCGGGCGCATCTGGCAGGGGTGAACCTAAGTGGGGCGGATTTGAGTCGGGCGCAGTTGATGCTGGCGAATTTGGCGGAGGTGGTGCTGGCTGATAGCCGGCTTATCGGGGCCAATCTCACCGGGGCGGATGCCGTTGGCGGCTATTTCCACCGCTGCCAGATGATTGGGGCGATTTTGATCGGCACGGATTTGAGCGAAGCGGACTTGACGGCGGCGAATCTGGTGGGGGCGAATTTGGGGGGGGCCAATCTCACGGGCGCCAATTTGTCCCAGGCCAATCTTAGCGAGGCGCTGCTGATTGGGGCGAATTTACGGGGGAGCAATCTGGAGGGGGCGTCCCTGTGGGGGGCAAACCTCAGCGGGGCAGATTTGACCCAGGCGCGGCTTGACCCGGCCAGCCTCGCGACAGCCAATCTGTGGGGGACGACCCTCCCAGACGGCCAGGTGTATGCGCCGCAGTGGGGTTCCCTATGAGCGACGCCCAAGGCCAAGACATCGCCACCTGGGGGCAGCAGGGGGTGGCCTACCTGCAGCAAGGGGATAGGGCGGCGGCGCAGGCCTGGTGGTTGGAGGCCCTCACCGTTTTGCCCTCGGACCAAATCCAGGCGTTGGGCGAATGGCTGTGGCAACAGGCGGCGGCGCGACGGGATGCGGAACCCCAGGTCGCAGCAGAACTGTACCGGGCCGCCCAGGAATTGGCGCCCAACCTGGAACAATGGCTGACGGCGATCCAGTGGTTGGCAAGCCAGGGGGAATTGACGGCGGAGGAATTGGAGGCGTTGATGCAGACTTTAGCAACCCAGCGCCCGATTCCCATCAAACCCCTATACAAAACCCTGTTGGATGTGGTGTTCTATGTGGAATTTCAACCCCCGGTTGAGGCCTTCATCCACGCCTGCCGTCCCCATCTGCCGCCCAAAATCTACGCCAAGGCCCTCTATGTGAGCAGTCTGAATCTCCAGTGGCACAACGCCCTGGCCGTGCGGGAAAAATTGCTCCAGTTGGCCCTGGCGGCCGACCCGGAACATTTGCTTGCAATGGGCGCTTTGGTGACGCTTTACGGGGAAATCCACCAGCACGAGCGGGCCTTGCAACTGTGCGAGCGGCTCATGGCGGTTGCCGAGAGCCAATCCCTGGCAGCGCAGGCCTATGCCCGGCACTACCGGTTGCAGGCTTTGCTCACCGCAGGCGGCGTCTGTTGGTTCCAAGCCCTAGCCGAAACCCCCACCTACCGGCAACAGTTGCAGGCTCTGGCAGATGCGGATGCCGACCTTACCCCGGCGTTTCCTGCGTTGGGAGCCAAACTGTTTCACCTGCCCTTTTTCTTGCCCTACTTGCGGGATGAACCGGCGCAGGACCGCCCCTTGATCAACCGTCTGAGCACCCAAATTGGCCGCAGCTTGCGCCGCCAAACCCCGACGGTCACCCCTCGGGTTGGGGAGCGTCTGCGGGTGGGCTTTTTGTCCCTAACCCTGCGCCGCCATTCGGTCGGCTGGCTGGCCCGCACCTTTTTTCACCACTACGACCGGCAGCATTTGGAATTTTTCCTCTACTACATCGGCAATCCGCCGGATGCCCTGGGGCACCAGTGGTTTGTGGAAAAGTGTGACCATTACTTCTACCACCCCTACCCGGAATCGCTCGTTAAGCAAATTGCCGCCGATGGCATTCAGATTCTGGTGGACATGGACAGCTTGACCTTCAGCTCGGCCTGTGTGGTGTTGGCGCACAAACCCGCCCCGATTCAAGTGACCTGGTTGGGCTGGGATGCGACCGGCATGGATACCATTGACTATTTCATCGCCGACCCCTACGTTTTGCCCCCGGCAGCCGACGCCTATTACCAAGAAAAAATCTGGCGGCTGCCTGCGACTTATATTGCGGTGGATGGGTTTGAAATTGATGTGCCCACTCTGCGGCGAGAAGATTTGGGCATTGCCCCTACGGATATCATCTTCTACACGGCCCAAAGCGGTTATAAGCGCCATCCCGACAATGTGGATTGGCAATTGCGCATTTTGCAACAGGTTCCCAATAGCTACCTCTGCGTGAAATACATCTACGACGGCGAAGGCCTGTCCCAACAATTTCGCACCCAGGCCGAGCAGTTGGGCGTGGACCCCCGCCGGCTGCGCTTTCTCCCGCCGGTAGATAGCGAGTACGTCCATCGCGCCAATATGCAAACCCTGGCGGATGTCGTGCTCGACACCTACCCCTACAACGGCGCCACTACCACCCTAGAAACCCTGTGGCTGGGTATCCCCCTGGTTACCCGCGTCGGCCAACAGTTTGCCGCCCGCAATAGCTATGCCTTTCTCACCCAGTGCGGCATTACCGAAGGCATCGCCCATAGCGCCGAAGAATACATTGCCTGGGGGGTGCGCTTGGGTACGGATGCCGACTTGCGCCAAAACATCCGGCAGCGGTTGCTGGCCAGCCGTCGCACCTCCCCCCTCTGGCATGGACCCCAGTTTGTCCAGGAGTTGGGCAACGCCTTGCAGACCATGTGGCGCATCCACCAGGGCCTTTAAGCCTTAATTGCGGAGATTGCGCCCGAATACCTGCTTGCGGTCACCCGTGCGAACGCTTAGAGCCAGAGTTTGGTCACCCCGCCGTATCCGCATCTGCAGCCGTTGCCCCACCTTGCTTTGCTCCACCAACCGCTGGAGCTGATCCGCCGTGGTCACCTTTTGCCCTTCCACCTCGATAATCACATCCCCCCGCCGCAGCCCCGCTTCCGCCGCCGGACTGCCGGGCACAACCTGCCGAATCACCACCCCGTTGACTTCCGGCACCTGGGTCGTGCTGTTGGGGTCGCTGTTGATTTGGCGGGCCAATTCCGGGGTCAACGTACTCATTACTACCCCGATATAGGGATGGGGCACCGTTTTCCCCTCCGCCAAAATCGGGGTAATGGTCTTGGCCAAATCCACCGGAATTGCAAACCCGATCCCTTCAGCCCCCGCCCGAATCGCCGTATTAATCCCAATCACTTCCCCATTGGCATTGAGCAACGGCCCACCGGAATTGCCGGGGTTAATGGCCGCATCCGTCTGGATAAAATTCAACCGCTTGTCGGGAATTCCCACCTCCGAACTGGTGCGCCGCAAATTGCTGATGATCCCCAACGTCACCGTATTGTCCAGCCCCAAGGGATTGCCCACCGCAATCGCCCAGTCGCCCACCTGCACCTTGCTGGAATCCCCCAAAGGCGCTACCGGCAAATTCGGCGGCGGATTTTCCAGCTTCAACACCGCCAAATCCGTCACCTCATCCGTTCCCTGCACCCGCGCCGCCAACCGCCGCCCATCGGTCAGCGTCACACTCACTTTTTGCGCCCCTTCCACCACGTGGGCATTGGTAATGATCGTGCCATTTTTATCCACAATGAACCCGGAACCTTGGCCCCGCTCCGTGCGCTCCCGCGGCAGGCTAAAGCTATCCCCAAAAAACCGCCGGAAAAAGGGGTCGTCAAAAAAGGGGTCCAGCCCCAACGACACCGTGCGCTCCGTGTCAATCCGCACCACCGCCGGGCCGACTTTTTGCACCGCGGCCACCACAAAATTGCTGGCTTGCCTGCTGCTACTACCGGTCAGGGCCACCGGGGAACTGGCCACGACCTGGTCCAAGGGGTCGGCCTGCGAGGGCAAGGCATGAAACCCCACAACCGCCGCAATGACGCCTACCAACACTGCCAGAGCATGGGTCAACAGGTGAAACCAGGTTCTCGGTTGCATGCTTTTGCCCCTAATCCGCCGCCTGCTTCTCATGGTGGAACGACTCTTCATCTTATTCTACGCCCCTAGGAAATGACTGACTACGGGGGTGGGTGTTCCCCAGAATGCCCCGCAACACCGCTTTGGTCACCCCTGCTACGGTCATCCCGGGACGAATGGTCACCTGCACATCCGCCTGGGCGTACTGGGGCTGCCGTTGGGCGCACAACTGCTGCAACCGCCGGCGCAACCGTTCTGGGTCAGCGCTGTCATGTGCCAACAAAGGCCGGTCCTGCCGCTGCTGGAGCCGCTCCACCAACACCTCCACCGGGGCATCCAACCACACCACCACCCCATGATGCAAATAACTCCAATTAATCGGTTGGGTCACCACCCCGCCCCCTGTAGCCACCACCAAGCGGGTATGGCTTGCCACCTGGGCCAACACCTGGGATTCCAACCGCCGAAATTCCGCCTCCCCCACCTGGGCAAACAGTTCAGGAATCGTCCGCCCTGTCACTTGGCTGATGACCTGATCCGTATCGCAAAACCCGTACCCCAACTGCTTAGCCAAGCGTTTGCCCGTGGTCGTTTTGCCACAGCCCATCATCCCCACCAAAAACACCGTCACCCCGCCCAAGCGGGTCTGTACCTGGGCTGCCAAGGACGTGTCTGTCATCCCCCTTGCTGAATGACCACTGGTGCCTTTTCAGGCCAATCACCACTATGGTTGCTCAATATGTGCATCATGTGCATCTATGTGTAGTGCATCTATTTCTCCTGTAAGCGGGCTGGGGGGACAAAAAACGAAGCCACCTTCCCGAACAATCGCGCCAAAGATAAACGTACCAGACAGGAGTAGCCACAGGTGCCAGCCCCATCCGGGTAATTGACCCCTGAAACCAATCCGCCTTCACTCCAGACCAACATCCCAACAGCCACACCCTAGAAGCCCGGTGATCCCCACTGAAATAAATCGAAATAAAATAAAAATAGAGTTATACAGCTATTGCACGGAATCCCTTGCTGCTATGAGCCAACGCCGTAGTCGCATTGACCCCGCCCACATTCTATTTCGCACCGAGGAGTTGCTCCGGGATGCCCGGAACCGCTACGAGGTCACACACCAAGTCTCCCTGTGTGCCAAGCGGTGCCGTTACGAGGATATGGACGCCCTGGATGATCCCTTCAACAAACCGGTGATCCGGGCGATTATGGAAATGGCAGAGAAACTCAAACCGGAGTTGGTGGGAGACGGTCTGAACGAAGCAGCCTAGCCCCCAAGCAGCGATTAGCCAGAGATTTTTTATGTTGGCATTGAACCCGGTCTCCCTCTGACCGGTCTAACCCAGTAAGAGGATTGAGGACAGACGCAAAGCCGGGGTGGCAGAGCCATAACCGGCATTTTTTTTGTGAATCCTGGGGTCAGCGCAGTTTGCCAACCGTCCTACGAGATGCAGGACGTAGGGATAACCTTTCCCCCTTGGGTTGCCCATGCCCGACTGACCCAAAAGCAAGGCGTATGCCCGGTAATGCATCTTTTAACCCTCTTCTAAGGTCACGCCCAATTCCCGCAATTTCGCCGCCAAACGCTCTGCCCGTTGCCGTTCCTGTTCGGCCAAGCGTTGGGCCTGTTCGGCTCGTTGCCGTTCTTGCTCGGCTTGCTGTTGTGCTTGTTCAGCCCGTTGCCGTTCCTGTTCGGCCAACTGTTGCGCCTGTTGTGCTAGGCGTTGGGCCTGTTCTGCCTGTTGTTGCGCCGCCTCCTCCGGCAGGGGCACCAATTCCCCCTGGGGCGTGTACAGCCGCAGCCAAGCACAGGGGCCTTCGCGGTCAATGACCCCCTCCCACACCCCAAACCACAACCCCAACAGGTCACACCACAGCCATCCCCGTTCGTTTGGCACGATGGGCTGATACCCCACCCCCGGCTGCAATCGCCACCCCGCTAGGGATTCCGGCGCAAAGGGATCAAAAATGATGTAGTAGGGCGTGCGAAAAACCTGCTCGTACAGGTCCTTCTTGGCACCCCGATCCATCGCCGCTGTGCTGGGCGAAAGCAATTCCACAATCACATCGGGATAACGCCCGCCTTCTTCCCAAACCACCCAACCCTGGCGCTCGCGGGGGGGAACCCCCAACACCATCAGCACATCCGGCCCACGCACATCCCGCTTGATAGCCTGCTCCCGGCTGAAATACACAAACATATTCCCGCCAATGAACACGTCTGCACGGGATGAGAGGGCTTGTTGCGCTGAGCGAATCAGCACATTGATGGCAATCCGGTGGCGATTACTTTCCAAGGGTTCTCCGTCGTCAAAAACCAGGTCGTCCGGGGGCAAGGGCACATCCGGTGCCACCAAGTTTGCCATCGCAGCCAGCGCCGGATTCACCATACCATTCCCTCTGCAATTGATACCAAAAATGCCAAGGCCCTGCTCCAGACAAAAATTGCCCCTTAACTCCCATCGTAACCCCAGGCGGTTGGGAGTCGGTAAACCCTCAGAAATCGGGCTGCCTGCCCTGACCCCAGCGCTAAGGTCAAGCAAGCGTAACAACTGATCCAGCGTTCCACCGGTAAATTACGGAAAAATTTTAGATTGTGCTCCGTATACGGATAAACACTTAAGTATATTTGCTGAAATCCAGACAATACGGGCATTGGGACCAGGGCTAGGACAGTAGTTGTCGGTGTTTTGTTATAACATTATTCTTACAAAATAAGTATAATATAAACCTTGTAGTAAGGTATAATGTAGTACATAGGGGGTTTACAACTCCGATTGGAAGCGTTTACCATAATGACAAACCGTTGGATAACGATAAGTTGTTAAGATTTTTCACACAAAACTTAACAATGCGTTATACTACGGGTAGTGACGTTCCGTGTAAACACAGAAGGGGTCTAGAGCGATGGCAGGACAAGCATTTGTGGTGACCCACATACCCACCTTGTGGACGAAAATTCAGAACCAGCAGTTGTCGGGGCATTTGCAGTTGGGGGATAGTCGCCAGCGCTGGTCGGTGTACTTTTTGGGGGGACGTCTGTTGTTTGCCACGGGCGGGGCGCATCGGTATCGGCGGTGGCGGCGGTTGACGGCGCGGTTTGCCCCACAGGTGCAGGGGATACAGGGTTCGCCGGAGGCGCCTTGGGAGTACGAGGTGTTGGTGCAGGCGGTGGCCGCCCAAAAGATTACCCGCGAGCAGGCGCAACAAGTGATTCGGGGGGCGGTGACGGAGGTATTTTTTGGTTTGGCGCAGGCGGCAACCCTGGCGCAGATGGGTGTGGGGCAGGTGCGCGGTTATTGGGACCAGGACTTTCGTCTGCCGGGGGAGCTGTTGTTGTTGGTGGCCAGTGAAGAATGGCAGCGGGTGGAGCAATGGTGGCAGCAGTGGCAACAGGTGGGGTTGCGGGCCACGTCTCCGGATATGGCGCCCCAGTTCCAAGAAAAGCGTCGTCTGGAGGAACGGGTGAATCCCCAGACGTTTCTCACCCTGTCGCGGCTGTGTGATGGAGAGCACACCTTTTGGGACTTGGCAATCGAGACGGGAGCGGAGTTGCCCCAGGTGGGCCAGTCGCTGTTGGGGTTGGTGCGGGAGGGGTATTTCCGTTTGCAAACCCTGCCGGATTTGACCCCGCCGGAGCCGCAGGAGTCGGCACCGAAACCGGTTGTGGCCTGTGTGGATGACAGTCCGGCCTGTTTACAGCAGGTGGTGAAGGCGTTGGGGGACCAATTTAATCTGGTGACGATCGAAGACCCGTTGCGGGGGTTGGGGACGTTGATTCAATCCCGCCCGCAGTTGATTTTCCTGGACTGGTTGTTCCCGCAGGTCAATGGGTTGGAAATCTGTTCTCTGCTGCGCAAATCGCCCATTCTCAAAAACACGCCGATTGTCCTGCTGACGGCCAATGGGGGGCTGTTGGACCGGGCGCGGGCGCGGTTGGCCGGCGCCAACGAGGTGATGGAAAAACCGGCGACGCCAGAGCAATTGCGGGCGATAGCCGCGCGGTATTTGGCTCCGGCCTTGGCTGCAGCGTAAAATGATCCGCCGGGGGTCATGCGAGGCAGTGGCGTGGGTGACGGGGACGCGCAATCTCCGTAAAAATACGGAAGTGTGGCCAACGCCGTCCTGGTGGGTGTGGCGGGGGTTGTTGCTCCTGCCGGTACTTTGGTTGGGCTTATTTTTCGTGCTGCCTTTGGGGGTGCTGGTGGTCTATAGTTTCCTCACCCACCAGGGCTATGGGAATGTGCTGTGGCGCTGGACCGGGGAAAACTATGCGCGGTTGGTCAACCCGGTGTATGGGGAAATTTTTTTGCGGTCGGTGGGTCTGGCGCTGGGAACGACGCTGGTCTGTCTGGTGCTGGGTTATCCTTTGGCGCTGTGGCTGGTGTGTTTGCCCCGCCGTTGGCGTACCGGGTTTTTGTTGTTGGTCATCATTCCCTTTTGGACGAATTTTTTGGTGCGCACCTATGCCTGGATGGTGCTGTTGGGCCAGCGGGGGGTGATTAATTCCCTGCTCTTGGCAATGGGAATAATTAAGGAGCCGTTGAACCTGTTGTTTACCCCGTTGGCGGTCTGGATTGGGTTGGTGTATGGGTATCTACCGTTTATGGTTTTACCCCTGTATAGTACCTTGGATAAGTTTGATTTCAATCTCGTGTTGGCAGCGCAGGATTTGGGTGCGAATTTTTGGCAAGTGCTTTATCGGGTATTGATTCCCCTAAGCGCGCGGGGTATTGGGGTGGGCTGTTTGTTAGTGTTTATTCCGTCAGTGGGCGCGTTTGTAACTCCTGATATTTTGGGGGGGGCCAAGAGTTTGATGATTGGCAATGTGATCCAAAATCAGTTTCTCAAAACCTTGGATTGGCCCTTGGGATCAGCCCTATCGGTTACCTTGATGGGCTTAATTTTATTGCCCATTGTGATTTACATGGCCTTGCTGAATCATTCGGAACAGAGATCGTACTGATTGGGGTTCTGTAGCTAAGCATACAAAGATTGACATGCTATGGGTCGCTGGGCGTAACCCCACAATGGCGTAGCCGTGAATCTTAAGGCGACAACCTTAACCTACCTAGCTATAGGAGGCTTTGGGTGGCATGAATCCCCAGTTCCCGCGCTAAAGGGGTTCTAAAAATACTCCAGAAATAAACACTCCCCAAACAGAGGAGAATCAGCATTCCCAGTGGGAGCAACAGCCGGCGGCCTTGGTGGGCGGGTCTGCCCAGAATGGTGATTGGTGCACACCGTTTGGCTTGGGCACAAAAAAACCCCTCTCCGGGGGAAAGGGGTTCGTCACAGACAGGAAATTTAGGCAGCCACCAGTTTGCGGGTGACGGCTTTCAACTCCCCTTTGGCGTACTTGGCCGCGTATTCTTCACAGCTCATTTGCTTGATTTTGCTGGCATTGCCCGCCGTCCAGAACTGTTGGTAGCGGTCGGCGCACACCTTTTGCATGTATTTGATCGAGGGCTTCAAGAAGTAGCGGGGGTCAAACTCTTTGGGGTCTTTGGCCAGGGCTTCCCGCACGGCAGCCGTAATCGCCAAGCGGTTGTCCGTGTCAATATTCACCTTGCGGACGCCGTTTTTGATCCCGCGTTGGATTTCTTCGACAGGCACCCCGTAGGTTTCCGGGATGCTGCCCCCGTAGGCGTTGATCAGGTCAATCAATTCCTTGGGCACCGAGGAAGAACCATGCATGACCAGGTGGGTGTTGGGCAGACGGCGGTGCAGTTCTTCGATGCGGTCCATCCGCAGGATTTCCCCTTCCGGTTTGCGGCTGAATTTGTAGGCCCCGTGACTGGTGCCAATCGCCACCGCCAGCGCATCCACGTCGGTTTTTTCCACAAAATCCACCGCCTGATCCGGGTCGGTCAAGAGTTGGTCGTGAGACAGTTTCCCTTCGGCCCCATGACCGTCTTCCGCTTCGCCCATGCCGGTTTCCAGGGAACCCAGACAGCCCAGTTCCCCTTCCACACTCACGCCAATCGCATGGGCCACCTTCACCACTTCCGCCGTGACCGCCACGTTGTATTCATAGCTGGCCGGGGTCTTGGCATCTTCCAGAAGAGAGCCGTCCATCATCACGCTGGTAAACCCGTTGCGGATGGCGGAATAGCAGGTGGCGGGGCTGTTGCCGTGGTCCTGGTGCATGGCGACGGGAATGTGGGGGTAGGTTTCCACCGCCGCCAGAATCAAATGGCGCAGGAAATGCTCCCCAGCATATTTGCGCGCGCCCCGCGACGCCTGCAAAATCACCGGGCTGTCGGTCTCATGGGCAGCCTGCATGATCGCCTGGATTTGCTCCATGTTGTTGACGTTAAAAGCAGGAATGCCATAGCCATGTTCGGCGGCATGATCCAGCAGTAGCCGCATGGGAACCAGTGCCATAATCTCCTCCTAATGCTTGGTGCAAACCGATGGTCTTCACATTATTTTTAACATCTTCTGCCGCCGGTGGGGAAATTTCCTTTGCTCAGGGGGTCGGTTGTTGCCATTGGGCCAGGTCGGTTAAGACCTGCTGGGCGTGGGTTTCCGGTTTCACCTGGCGGTAGATGTGGACGATTTTGCCCTGGGGATCAAGGATAAAGGTATGGCGCAATACACCTTCGTAGGTTTTGCCCATGAATTTTTTGGGGCCATAACTGCCATAGGTTCGGGCCACCTGTCCCTCGGTATCGGCCAGGAGTAAAAAGGGTAAGTTGTACTTACGGATGAATTTGGCGTGACTGGCGACGGAATCGGGACTGATGCCCAGGATGACCGCCTGCGCCTGTTGGAATTGGTCATAGGCATCCCGAAACCCGCAGGCTTCCTTGGTACAGCCGGGGGTGTTGTCGCGGGGATAGAAGTACAGCACCACCCATTGCCCCCGAAATTGGGCCAGGCTGACGGGTTGGCCGTTGCTGCCAGGCAGGGTAAAGGGGGGCGCAGGTTGGCCGATGGCTAGGAGGTCATTCATGGCCGTTTGGAGATGGTGCAGAGGTACTGCCGATTTTCCGGTTGTGGCCATAGGGGTTCGGACTCAGCCCACGGTTGCGGGTGGCTTGCACCTGGTCTAACACGGCATGCCCGGTAGAAACAGTTGACAGAACGGGGAATCGGACGGGCGGGCAGAATCCAATTCGTGGGGTCTAGGGATTCGCGGGGGAGACCTCCATCCTGGGCCAGTGCCGAAGACGGCCAGCTTAAAGCGGCACAACCGATGACCAGACTGAGAAGCCGTCGCACGGCCAGTCACCCCAAAAGTAGGAACCTTTAGGATTGTAGGGTGCGGGTTGGCAGCAAGGCAAATCCCCTAGGCCCTATTGACACCTTTGGTACACTAAACACAGAAACTTTTAGCTTACACAGTGGCTCATTGACAACAATAATCTCATGCCAATTGTGATGGGTAAAAATTCATGGAATGTCTTTATGTTTTGGTCTTAAATGCCGGTTCCAGCAGCCAAAAAAGTTGTCTTTATCAATTGCCGGGCGAGGGCTTACCGGAGCATCCCCCAACGCCCCTGTGGCAAGCCCATATTGATTGGACGAAAATTCCGGGGCAGGCGGCCATCAAAATTAAAGCAAACCAGCGCACGCACACCCAGGAAATGCCGCTTACCTCTCGCCCTGCGGTCATGCGTTCAGTGCTGCATACCCTCATCGCTGGGGAATTGGCGGTGCTCGAAAATTTCTCACAAATTAGCATCGCCGGGCATCGCATCGTGCATGGGGGAACCAAATATCATTTACCCACCCTAATTACTCCTGAAGTTAAACAAGATATTGCGGATTTCATTCCCCTTGCCCCTGCCCATCACCCCGCCCATTTGGAAGGCATTACGGTTCTGGAAGAATTGCTGCCCGATTGCCGCCAAATTGCGGTTTTTGATACGGCTTTTCACCATGATTTACCCCTGGCGGCCCAGGTGTATCCCATCCCCTACCAATGGTATGAAAAAGGGATTCGCCGCTATGGATTTCACGGCATTAACCACGAATACTGCGCCCACCGCGCCGCGCAACTTTTGGGGCGACCCTTGGCGGAACTAAAACTGGTTTGCTGCCATTTAGGCAATGGGGCTTCCCTGTGTGCAATTGCCGGGGGGAAAAGTGTGGATACCACGATGGGTTTTACGCCCCTAGAAGGGTTGATGATGGGCAGTCGTTCGGGTTCGATTGACCCCGGCATTATCCTGCATTGGCTACGCCGTGAATCCCTCAGTGCGGAGCAAATCGGCCATCTTTTGAATCAGGAATCCGGGTTAAAAGGGGTATCGCAACTTTCCGGGGATATGCGGCAGATTTTAGAGGCCAGATCGCAGGGGCATCCGGGAGCAACATTGGCGTTTGATGTGTATATCCATCGCTTAACCCAATGCGTGGGGGCCATGGTGGCAAGTTTGGGTGGTTGCGATGCCCTGATTTTCACCGGTGGCATCGGGGAAAATGCGGCACCGGTGCGCGCTGAATTGTGTCACCGATTGCGGTTTTTGGGCGTGGATTGTGACCCGGAAAAAAATCAAATGCAGGGCGCAGACCGGGAGATTAGCACCCCCCATGCGGCGGTTCGGGTTTGGGTGATTGCGGCGGAGGAAGATTGGGCAATTGCGCAAGCCTGTTGGCGATTGCAGCAAGCCGGTCGCTGACCCCGTTTCCCCTAGTCATACGGTTTTGGGGAAAGACTGCGGCGTTGTGGGTCATGACCAACGAGGGACGTTCGGCCTTGGCGTGTAAGTACAGAAATTCATCAATCCCAATGCCGCGAGCAAGGACATCAAAGAGCCAATACGCCCCAATTCTGGAAAAGCACCTAAGGTTACCGCCGGGGGCATGCCGTTGCGTTTATGATAGTAGGGCTGACCAAGCGGGAAAGTCCGGTGCGAATCCGGCGCTGTGCCGCAGCAGTGATGGGTAACCCCTCAGCCTGAATGCCGTTTGGTCGGTTTGTCCTTCCGTTGACCTGCGTTGCACGGGTTCAGGAGTGTTCTATGGTTGCTTTGGTTGCGCCGGGGGAACTGGAGGTGTTGCCCTTGCCCCAACCCCGCCCCCTGTTGTTGATTGGTCATGGCACCCGCGATGCCCAAGGGCGGGCCGATTTTCTGGAATTTGCGCGTCAGTATGGGGCCCTAGACCCCAGTCGCCCGGTGATTCCCTGTTTTTTGGAGTTGACCGAGCCGTTGATTGCCGAAGGCATTGCCCGTTGTGTCACAGCGGGCTGGCAGGAACTGTCGGTTGTGCCCCTGCTGTTGTTGGCGGCGCGGCATGTGAAGTTGGACATTACCCGCGAGTTGGACCGGGCACGCCAGCGTTATCCGGGACTCACCATTCACTACGGGCGGCATTTGGGACTGGCGCCGGAGATTCTCCACCTGTGGCAAGAACGACTGGCCCAGGCGGAGCATCCCACCATTCCCCGCAGCGAGACGGTGGTGCTGGTGGTGGGACGGGGCTCGAGCGACCCGGATGCCAATAGCGATGCGCTGAAATTGGCGCGGCTGTTGTGGGAAGGCAGCGGCTATCTGACGGTGGAAACCTGTTTTGTGGGCATTACCCATCCCCGCCTGGAAGAGGGCTGGCGGCGCGTCTGGCTGTACCAACCCAAACGGGTGATTGTCCTGCCCCATTTCCTATTTACGGGAGTGTTGGTGCAAAAAATTCAGGCGATGGCCCAACGCATGCAGGCGGAACACCCCGACGTGCCCATTACCTGCCTGCCGGAACTGGGCATCACCCCAGCACTTTTTACCCTCGTGCGCCAGCGCGAACAGGAAACCTACGGCGCGACCACACCCATGAACTGCGATATGTGCAAGTTCCGCCAGCAGGTGCTCTACGGGAATTCCCATCACCATTCCCACGACCACGACCACCACGATCACCATCACCACGCCACCTACACGGACCCCTACCGCGACCTGAACCAGTACCACCAGCGGATTTGGCGATGAAATACGATGTGATTGTGGTGGGGGCGGGGCCAGCAGGGGGCAGTGCCGCCTACCATTTGGCCAAGCGGGGGCGGTCGGTGCTGGTGCTGGAACAGGCCACCCTACCCCGGTACAAGCCCTGTGGGGGGGGCGTGTCGCCCCAGGTGCAGGCCTGGTTTGACTTCGACTTTCGCCCGGCCATCTCCTGTGTCAGTCAAGCAATTCACTACACCTGGAAGCTGGGGGACCCGGTGGCGGTGGCGCTGACGGGCTTGGAACCGATATGGCTGGTGCGCCGGGAGGTATTTGACCATTTTCTGGTGCAACAGGCGCAAAGACAGGGGGCTGTGGTGCGCGATGGCACAACCGTCACGGGGATTGCCTGGCAGGGGGACACTTGGCAGGTGCATACAACCGGGGAGCCGTACCAGGGGCGGTATCTGGTGGCTGCCGATGGGGCAAAGGGCAAATTGCCGGGGTGGTTGGGATTTGGCGCGCGCCAGCGTCGGTTGGCCGGGGCGTTGGAGGCAGAAGCTCCCCTGACAGCACCCCCCCCGGCGCACATTTATTTTGAATTCGGCCTGGTCAAAAACGGCTACCTCTGGAACTTTCCCAAACGCGACGGCTTTTCCTTGGGGGTTGGCACATTTGGCGGCGGCGGCCCAACCCAGGACGTTCGCCAAATGTTGCGAACCTACGCCGCCCACTTTGGCGTGAACTTGGACCACACCCGCCAGTACGGTCACCCCTTGTGTCTTTGGGATGCGCCCCAACCCCTGCATACCCACCATGCCCTGCTGGTCGGGGAAGCCGCCTGTGTGGTAGACCCCTTTACCGCCGAGGGCATTCGGCCTTCCCTGTGGACCGGTTGGCAGGCCGCCTTAGCCTTGGACCGGGCTTTGGCAGGGGAACCGGATGCCCTAGCAGATTACACAAAGGCAGTACAGGAGACCTGGGGCAAAGACATGGCGTGGGCAAAACGGTTGGCCCAGGTGTTTTATCGGTGGCCACGGCTGGCCTACCGCCTGGGGGTCAAACGCCCCGCCGCAACCCGCAAATTCGCCGAACTCTTCACCGGTAAAACCCACTACGAAGCAGTTGCCCGGTTGGCCTTACAGCGGTTAACACCACTTGGCCACCCCTGAATCCTACTACTTCCGCTGTTGGAACCGCGCCCGCAGCAGAATGGCCACCGAGTTCATCGCCACCAACAGCAACAACAGCACAATAATGGCCGCCGCCGATACCGCATGAAACTCCGCCTGTGGACGACTGGCCCAGTTAAAAATCTGGATGGGCAAGGCCGTAAACGGCGTCTGTAGCGCCTGAATAAAGGAACCCAACCCTAAAGACACCTTCTCCATGACCACCACCCCCTGTTCATTCACCGCCGTCGTCACCGGCCAAGGGGGTAAAAAGGCAATAAACGTCAACGCCCCTATGGTAATCAACGGCGCCGTCTCCCCAATCGCCCGGGACAACGCCAAAATCGTCCCCGTCAATATCCCCGGAAACGCCATTGGTAAAACGTGATACCAAATAGACTGCCACTTCGTAGCCCCCACCGAATAGGCCGCCTCCCGAATTTCCTGCGGCACCGCCCGGATGGCTTCCCGGGAAGAAATAATCACCACAGGCAACACGAGCGTCGATAAGGTTAATGCCCCCGCCAGCAAGGTACGTCCCTTCGTCAAAGGCTCCAAAATCCGCACATAGAGTTCTAACCCCAACAACCCATAAATAATCGAAGGCACACCGGCCAAGTTGGAGATATTAATTTCCAAAGCCCGGTTATACCACTCATCCCGATCCGCATATTCCTCCATAAAAATTGCCGCCCCAATCCCCAAAGGAAAAGCGAAAAACGGGATCAATAACATCAACCAAATCGAACCCACCAACGCCGACAAAACCCCCGCATCAGCAGGATTACGCGAGGGGAAGGTGATCAGAAACCGCCAATTCAGATAGGGCAAACCCTTTTTCAACACATCGTACAGCAACAAACCCAGGAAAAAAAGACCAAAAATGGTCGCAAAGAACGACACGCCCCAGAAAATATTGGTGGTCAGTTTGCGCCGGTCATAATCAGCACGGAAATTGACCTCAGTTGGAGAAATGTCAACCGTCATAACCCCCACCTTTAATAAATCAACCGATAGCGGCGCACAAACCAGTCCGCCAGAATGTTCAAAATCAAAGTCATGACAAACAACACAAACCCGGCAAAGAAAATCGTATAAAAGGCCAAAGAATCCGTCGGTGTATCCCCCAAACTCACCTGCACAATAAACGCCGTAATCGTCATTACCGAATCCAGCGGATTGAAATTCAAAATCGGACTTTGCCCCGCCGCCAAAGACACAATCATCGTCTCGCCCACGGCCCGCGAGACCGCCAAAATAAACGCCGAAACAATCCCCGAAAGCGCCGAAGGAATCACCACACTCACCGTCGTTTCAAACTTGGTCGCCCCCACCGCATAGGCCCCCTCGCGCAACAGATTCGGCACCGCATAAATCGCATCCTCGCTCAAAGAGGCCACCAAAGGAATAATCATAATTCCCATCACAAAACCGGCGCTCAACGCATTCAAACCGGCCACCACCTCATCCCCACCTGGGATAATCTTTTGCAAAATCGGCGTAATCACCAACAGGGCAAAAAAACCATACACCACCGTCGGCACACCCGCAAGAATCTCCAGCGTCGGCTTTAAGACCGCCCGCACCTTAGGCGGCGCATACTCACTCAGAAAAACCGCGCTGAGCAACCCAATCGGCAAGGCCACAATCATCGCAATCACTGTGGTCATCAATGTCCCCACAATGATCACAATTATCCCAAATTTGGGCGGATTAAACAAAGGTGTCCACTCCGTTTCTGTGAAAAGTTGCGTCCAGGAAATCCCCTCCTTGGCTAACCTATCGAAAAAGGAAAAACTTTCGTAGATCAAAATCAGGGTAATCCCCACGGTGACAATAATCGAGAAATAAGCAAACGCCCGCGTCAGATTTTTCATAATCCGCTCTACCCACCGACTGCGCAATCGCTGGGCTTCATAAGCGGCAAAGTTCGGATCAGTACTGACTGTCATCGGCGATAAGCTCCTCAAAGAATACTAAATTGGGGGGAAAGCGAACCCTTCCCCCCAAAGGATAACCCTAGTCGATCCGCTCCAACTTCATCAGTTGGTCAATGGTCAGACCCACCTTGTTTTCCCCACCGAACACCGTCCCGGTTTTGCCCCGGCGAATGGTCTCTAGGTTGGCCGCATAGACACGACTCGGCAAGGGAATATAACCCGTAGGAGGCACCAGCTTGGATGCCTGACGCTGGTAAAATTCCACAAACTCCCGCACTTCGGGCCGCTTCAGGGATTCGGCGTTCACATAGATGAAAATGGGGCGAGACAACGGGTTGTAGGAACCATCTTCCACCGACTTCCGCGACGGCAAAACCGCTTTCCCTTGGGCATTCACAATCGGTACCGCCTTCAACCTCTTGGCATTTTCTTCGTAGTAGGCATACCCGAAAAACCCCAAGGCATTTTGATCGGTGGCAACCCCTTGCACCAGCACGTTGTCATCTTCGCTGGCGGTGTAGTCCCCCCGGCTGGACTTGGCTTTACCCACAATCGCTTCGGTGAAGTAGTCATAGGTCCCCGAATCCGTACCAGCGCCAAACAACTTCAGGGGACGATTCGGCCAACTCGGATTCACCTGATTCCACGTTTTGATTTTCCCCTGCGCCGCCGGTTCCCACATGGTCTTCAATTCAGCTACGGTCATCTGCTTGACCCAGTTGTTCCGGGGGTTGACCACCACGGTCAACGCATCAAACGCCACCGGCAGTTCAATGTAGGAAATATTCTTGCTCCGGCAGGCTTCCATCTCTTTTTTGAGAATGGGACGGGAAGCATTGGAAATGTCCGTTTCCCCGTTGCAGAACTTCTTAAAACCACCGCCGGTACCAGAGATGCCTACCGTCACTTGCACTTGGCCTTTCTTGAACTTCTGAAATTCTTCGGCCACAGCTTCCGTGATCGGAAACACGGTACTGGAACCATCCACTTTGACCACTGCCCGGCCCTGGGCAACCACCTGATTCGCACCAGCCACACCCGCTGCCAGCGTCGCTACGGCAGTCAGGGCCAAAAACTTGGTTGTCGTACGCATGGAACTCAATCCTCCCCTATCAGGAGCAACAACATGTCGCGGGCATTCATCCCTCTCCATTGTTCCAAAAAAATTGCCCCTGTCAAGCCGAAAACCCCACTGGGGACGATTTTTAACCCATTCTTAACCGTGTCTTAACGGGTGTTGCCGTTGGCGGTTTGGAGGGTGGGGGATTCGCTTTGGTGGGTGGACCAGCGGTATTCGACGTTCAGGCCGGCGCGGCGGCATTCGGCTTCGAGGTATTCTTGCTGGAGGGCGGCTTTGCGCAGGGTGGCCAGGAGGTCGTGCAGTTGTTGGCGTTGGCTGGGGTGGTAGTCTAAGGCGCTTTGGGTGTGGCGTTCCAAGATTTGCATGAGGAGTTCGTAGTGGATGGGCGCTGGCAAGATAACAGTCCCTTTCATAGTGTCCCTAGAAAACCGCGTTCTTTAGATTGTAACTCTTTTGGTCGCAGGGGGAGGCGGCGATGGGAGGCATGCCGGTTTGGTTAAAATGGGAGAGCGCTGACGGTTTTCGTGGGATTTTGCTGGGTGATGAATCGCTGGCCACCGCCGGAAACCCCTTTGTACAACCATTCTCTGGCGACTTTGGAAGACTGGTTACGCACGTTGGGGGCCTGTCAGGATGAGCAGGAATTGCACCGCTGGGTGTTGCACCGGGGGGCCTGGCGGGCCGAACTCTCTTTGGAGATTGAGGCATTGCAGGTGCGGTATGTGGGGGCCGCGGCGGGTCGGGATGTGGTGCGGGAGTTCAAGTATTCCCTAAGCCGTCAGGAGGTGGAGCGGGCGTTGTTGCGGGGGCCGTGATGGGTGGATACCTGGCTCTTTTGCATTACCCTACTGGTATGACCTAAAAAAACTGCCTGGAGGATGGGAATGGATGGGATGTCGTTGGCGGCTTTGCATACGGGGACGATTCTGCCGGAATTGCTGGTGGTGGTGACGCTGACGGTGGTGCTGTTGGCGGATTTGGTCGGGGGGCGGCAGGTCAGCCGTTGGACTCCGTATGTGGCCTTGGTGGGGTTGCTGGGGGCGGTAGTCGCGCTGGCAGGGCAGTGGTCTTTGCCGGTGACGGAGGGGTTTTTGGGCAGTTTTCAGGCGGACCGGCTGGGGATTTTGTTTCGGGGCTTGGTGGCGCTGTCGGGGGCGCTCAGTATTTTGATGGGGATTCGCTATGTGAATGAGACGGGCTGTGCCTTGGGGGAATACATGACCATCTTGCTGGTGGCCACGGTGGGGGGGATGTTCCTGGCCGGGGCAGATGAGATGGTGATGGTGTTTGTCGCCCTGGAAACCCTGGGGTTGGCGTCGTACCTGCTGGCGGGGTACATGAAGCGGGATGTGCGCTCCAATGAGGCGGCACTGAAGTATTTGCTGATTGGGGCGACAAGTTCGGCCATTTTTCTGTACGGTTTGTCGTTGCTGTATGGTCTATCGGGGGGGGAAACCCGTTTGAGCGCCATTGCCCAGCAGTTGGTGCGCCAGGAGATGGGCCGGTCGTTGGGGGTGTTGATGGCGCTGGTGTTTGTGATTGCGGGGATTGCGTTTAAGCTGTCGGCGGTGCCCTTTCACCAGTGGACGCCGGATGTGTATGAGGGGTCGCCGACGCCGGTGGTGGCGTTTTTGTCGGTGGGGTCGAAGGCGGCGGGGTTTGCCTTGGCAATTCGGCTGTTGGTGACGGTGTTTCCAGAGGCAACGGCACAGTGGCAGTTTGTGTTTCGTGCGCTGGCGATTCTCAGCATGGTGTTGGGGAATGTGGTGGCGCTGACGCAGACGAGTTTGAAACGGCTGTTGGCCTATTCTGCGATTGGGCAGGCGGGGTTTTTGATGATTGGCTTGGCAATTGGTACGCCGGAAGGGTACGCCAGTATTTTGTTCTATATGCTCATCTATCTGTTCACCAATTTGGGGGCGTTTGCCTGTGTGATTTTGTTTAGTTTGCGGGCGGGCACGGATGAGATTAATGAGTATGCGGGACTGTATCAAAAAGACCCGTTGTTAACCCTGGGGTTGAGTTTGTGTTTGCTGTCGTTGGGGGGAATTCCGCCGCTGGCAGGCTTTTTCGGCAAGTTGTATATTTTCTGGGCCGGTTGGCAGGCGGGTGCGTACACGTTGGTGTTGGTGGGGTTGGTGACCAGTGTGATTTCCATCTACTACTACATTCGGGTGGTGCGGATGATGGTGGTCAAGGAACCGCAGGAAATGTCTTTGGCGGTGCAAAATTATCCGCCGATTACCTGGAATGTGCCGGGTTTGCCGGAGTTGCGGGCAACGTTGATTACCTGTGTGGTGGTGACGGCAATAGCGGGTCTGTTGGCCAATCCCCTGCTGACCCTGGCAAATCAGGCGGTGACGGGTACGGATTTCTTGCGTCCGTCCCTGGCTGTGGCCCATTTGGGTGACCGACGTTGAGCGATGGTTGGAAATCGGTGGGTTCTGGTACTGGTGTCGCTGGTGGTGGCAGGGGGGGTTCTGCCGGTGGCGGCCCAACCCCAAGCCAAGGGCGTAAAACCGCTGGTGGTGCAGTCGGGATGCCGCCAGGGGGAATGCTGGGAAATGCAAGTGCTGGGCATCCGTCTTGCCCAAAAAACGGCGCAGGGGCAACTCTACCAAATTACGGTGGGCCGCCGTTTTTGGCCGATAGAGGGCCAACCACCTCGCCAATTTACGGAACGGAGCCAGGATTACGTGTACTGCTCGCGGACGCGCCCGGCCTATATCTTTCGCGACCCGGCAGGACCGGGGTATGTGGCCCATCTGCTCAACCCCGGTGGGGATTATTTTGGCTACAACCAAAACTCCTATCCGGTTTACTGGGGGGTCTGTCACGGCATCGCCAACCCGGATGTGGTGTTCAGCCCGGCCATGACCCAAAAGGCCAAGCAGTTGGGCTACCCGCTGAATTTACCTTCCCAACACATCACCCTACAGCGGGCGACGGACATCCTGAAGCGGTAGGCGGCGCATGGCCCAATCGAGCAACTGCACCGGATGATAGACCGGCACGGACGCTCCCTGTTCCCGTAGGTAGTGTTGGATTTGCACCGTACAGCCAATATTGGCAGAAGCAATCACCTGCGCCCCGGTGTTGAGCAAATGGCGCACCTTTTGGCGGCCCAATTCCTGGGCAATTTCCGGCTGGAGCAGGTTATACACCCCGGCACTACCACAGCAAAGCGCCGCATCCAGAGGTTCTCGCAGTTCCACGCCCGGAATTTGCCGCAACAACTGCCGGGGTTGCCAGCGAATTTGTTGGCCGTGCATCATATGGCAGGCATCCTGGTACACCACGACCAGGGGTTCGTCTGCCAAGGGATACAGGGGCACTCCCAGGTCAATTTGGGCGAGAAATTCCTGCAGGTCGTACACCCGGCGGCTAAACGCCTGCGCCAGTTCCCGATATTCCCGGTCATCGGCCAACAGATGCCCGTATTCTTTGAGGGTGTGGCCGCAGCCGGAGGCATTGATGAGAATGGCGTTCAGGTCGTAATGGCGAAAACAATCAATCATCCAGCGGGCGAGGGTTTGCGCCTGGGCGGTTTCCCCCTGGTGCTGGGGCAACGCGGCACAACAGCCCTGCTGGGGCGGGATCACCACCTCACAGCCTACCGCCTGCAACACCCGCACCGTCGCCCGATTCACCGCCGGGTTGAACAGCCGTTGCACACAGCCTAGGATCACCCCCACCCGAAACCGCCGGGTTCCCTGGGCAGGCAACACCTCCGGCCAAGGCTGGGGCAACAGTTGGGAAAACGTCAGGGGCGGCAACAGCGTCGCCATTGCCCCCAAAGGGGGAGCCATTCGGCCAAGTAAACCCGGCAGCCAGCGGGCAAGGCCCATTTGCTGATAGAGCCAGAGCCAGGGCGCCAGCCACCGCAAGCGTTCCGGGTAGGGGAACAGTTGAAAGACCATCTGCCGCAGCAGCCGTTCCGGCCAGGGGCGGGGATAGTTGCGTTGAATTTGGGCGCGGGTCGCCCGGATGAGTTCGTCATAGCGCACCCCGGAGGGACAGGCCGTGACACAGGCCAGACAGCCCAAGCACGTATCAAAATGGCTGACCGTAACCGCATTCAGGGTGCTTTCCCCCTGGTGGATGGCGTTCATCTGGTAAATGCGCCCGCGGGGGGAGTCCATCTCCGTCCCCAACACCCGGTAACTGGGGCAGGTGGTCAAACAAAAACCGCAATGCACGCAGGTATTGATTACCGCCTGCGCCGGGGGGTCATGGGTATCAAAACCGGAAGCAGCCCTCATGCTCACGCCAGGGATCATTTCTTCCCTTGTACCGTGATTTGGCAATTCTCGCCAGGATTTACCCCTTGATATAGACCACCGTTGGCCGGTACAGGAGAAACTGCTCTTGCTGGGTGTTCACCAGGCGGAAATAATCGGGGTCTTGCCAGACAATCTGGCCGGAGAGCACATCCCCGGTCGTCAGCTTGACCTCCACCGCCTTTTTCTCCTGAATGTAGAACTGCACCTGCCGCACGCTGGGCAAACCCGTATCCAGTTCCGCCATGCGATTGCTCTCGGCACTACCCCCGGTATTGTACTATGGTTGCGTTCGGGCCGTGCGCCCCCTTACTGGGATTCGACCACTACCTGGAAGCCGCGGGAACGCAGGTATTCCACCAATTGCTGCGCCCGTACTTGATTCTGGAAACGCCCCACTTGCCAAAAAATTTGCCCGCGGTAGCTGGAGCGAAAAGCCTCTGGGAGGAGTTTGAGAATTTCCTCTTGTTGGGTGGGAGTGGCCGGGCGGACCAACACCCGCACCGTTGGCTGCCGGGAACCGCTGGCTGGGGTCTGGCGCCGGACATGCTGCCAAGTGGCCAGGGTTTCCCAAGCATCGGGGTCGCCACTGCCAGGCGGATTGAGCACCATCTGCATCCGGGCATCCCGCTGCGTCTTGGCCGCTTGCCATGCCGCCGGACTCACCACCTGCGCCAGTAATCCCTGTTGCCGCAATCGTTCTGCCAGTTGCTCCGCCTCCTGGGCTGACGCAAACACCCCTGCTTGCATGACCATCTGCCCCTGATAGCGCACCGGAAAGGCTTGGGGCGCGATTTGCCGTAGAAGTCCGAGCTGAGCCGGGGACACTGCCATCACCAACACCCGGTGCGCCTGATCCGGGTTCACCATCACCCCTGGCGCTGGGGGCAACACACTCCCTTGTCCCACCGGTGCGGCCATGCCGGGTACGGGGAGCGGGCGTTGGTTGGGTGCACTGAGCCGCTGTTGTCGTTGATTCCAGTCCGCCGGTGCGGGAAGCTGGGTTCCCAACTGCGCCCAAGCTGGCGTGGCCAGTAACGCCAAAGCCATTCCTAAAACAGGCATTCTGTGTGTGTGTCGCATCATCGGATCAACTCCTCAGCAATGTGGATGGTGTGCCTTTGGGCTCAAGCGATGACTTGCCCCCAACCCAATTCCCTAACCGTCACCCTGCAGTCTATAACGCAGGGGGCAAGCGGTCGTAAGCAAACCCTAGGAGCGAAGAGAATAAAGATGAATCGGAATTCCACAGGCAGGAGACACTTTCAGCATAGTCAGCCCCTCTGGGGATGTCAACCGCTGATTTAATTTCCTTATGGGACGCTGGTTTCACCCCACCCTACTGTGGCTGGCCGGGGCGTTGCTCGGTTTGACCCCTGGCGAAGGTTGGCTGTGGCCGGTGGGATGGGTGGCGTTGGTGCCCCTGTGGTGGGCGACCTTTGGGCGCAAAGGGGCATTGCGGCATGGCCTGGTCTGGGGGGCGGCCTATCACGGCGTGGCGCTCTCTTGGCTGACCCATCTCCACCCCCTCACCTGGTTGGGTATCCCCTGGGTAGCCAGTCTGGTCATTGCCCTTGCCCTGTGGTTAAGCGTGACGCTTTGGGGGGCTGGGCTGGTGGGCGTCTGGGCGTGGGCAACCAGCCGAATCACTCAACCTGGACTGCGGTTAGGCGCTGGCGTGGCCTTCTGGGGTGTGCTGGAAACCCTGGCAAGCTGGACTCCCCTGTGGTGGACCACCCTAGCGCTTACCCAAAGCCCTGGTAATCCCACCTTTTTGCACCTGGGGCAACTTTCGGGGCCGGTGACCCCGACGCTTTGGCTGGTGTTGACCAACGGTGTCCTGGCGCTGGTGGTGACCTATCCCCGCCACCTCATACTCCCCCTCGCGCTGGGGTTATTCTGTCTGGGACAAAGTTTGGGCTGGTTTGTGCAGGTGACGGCGTGGCGGGATCAGGTTTTCGCGGCTGTACCTGTGGGCATCATTCAGCCTTCCATCCCCAACCCCCAGCGGTTTACGCCCTTTGGTCACACCCAAATGGTCGAACGTTTGCGAGCCGGCTATGCAGCCCTGGCGCGCCAAGGAGCAGCGGTCATCCTTACCCCCGAAGGCGCTCTGGGGTCGGAGTTCACACCCGGCCATGCCCTGACATCATCCATACAAAAGTGGCAAGTTCCTTTAGTTTTGGGCGCCTATGGCCGTCGGGACGGGCGACTCACCAATAGTCTGTTTGTGCTTGACCGCACCGGCAAAGTGGTCAGCCGTTACGACAAAGTAAAGATTGTGCCCCTGGGAGAATTCATCCCCTGGGAGCCGTGGTTGGGGGGGTGGGTACGGCGGATTTCCGCACTCCCGGAATCGCAGGTTGCTGGCCCGTTGTCCCAGTCGGTGCAGCTTCTAGGCCGGCCGGTGATTGCCGGAATTTGTTATGATTCGGCCTTTGCCCCGATTTTTCGCACCCAAGCCCAAGCCGGGGGGGAATGGATCATCACAGTGGCCAACAACGATCCCTACCCACCCCGGATGATGCGGCAACACCAAGCCCAGGACGTACTGCGGGCGATTGAAACCGACCGCTGGTTGGTACGCGCGACCAATACCGGTATTTCTGGGGTTATTAGTCCGCGGGGGCGTCTCCTTTGGCAGGCTGAACCCTATCGCTATCAAACCCATCTGGTACGCATTTACCGCCGCACCAACCAAACCCCTTATGTGCGTTATGGCGACTGGCTGACGCCCAGTTGTGTCGGCCTATTCCTTCTCATTCTGCTGATCCATTGGCTTGACACTCCCACCGCCTAAAGTCGGGGGATGCTGACGCAGTCCCCAAACGGACGCGCCAAGGCGTGGTCAAGACGCCCCTACCCAGTTCCCCAAGGTTCTGCTTACTTTGGGGAAGCGAGAACACCCCCAAGCTACGCACCGTCCGGGTTGTTCACCGGGGTAGGTGATTGTTTCGTCACCAATATGGCTAAGCATACATAGGTTGACACGCTATGGGTTGCTGGGCGTAGCCGTGAATCTTCAGGCGACAACCTTAACCTACCTAGCTATAGGATTGCTATGGCTTATCCCCTTTAGGGTGGTTGTTCTACCCACTCGTACAGTTCTAAATCTGTTGCGGCGCAGGAGTGACAGCCCCCACACTTTGGCTGGTGTAAGCATCGCACCCGCCCTTTGCGAATTAATAGATTCAAAACCGGACGGAGGGCATCGGCGTCCATTTGCCAGTGTTGACATAACTTGGTCAACGAAACTTGCCGGTGTGTTTGTAAATAACCTTGCAGGTCTTGCAAAAGCATCCGTTACCTCCCGGAGGGTACGCGACGTAAACGGGGGCTACTGACGGCACGCAATCCCCACAAAACCCCCAACTTGACCAGGATGAGTCCCGATAGCCACAACAGGGAACTTTCCGGGTGTTCATTCAAGGTTGCTAACTGGTAATAAAAGGTGGCAACCCAATAAGCCAGCCCGGTTGTCCAGCAGGCGACAAACACCGTCCAGCCCAGATTGGTTTCCCGATACACCGCCGCCGTCGCCGATACACAGGGGAAATACAGCAGGACAAACAGCAGAAACGCAATTGCCGCCGTGGTACTGCCAAAACGGACAGCCATCTGACCAAAGACGGTCGTCCCCACCCCTAATGCCTCTGCCACTGCCTCCTGGTTCCCACTCCTGCTGACGACCCCCATCCCCAGCGGGTCCAGCAACTGCTCCCCTAGGGCGGCAAAATTTTGGGGAATGCTCTCCACCGCCTCCCGAAGACCGCCCCACAGGTCAAATGCCGCCGGTGGTTCCCCACTATCTGCCGCTTCCGCCTGCGCCAACTGCCCGTAGAGGGAATTCATCGTCCCCACCATCACCTCCTTGGCAAATACCCCGGTGAATATCCCCACCGTTGCCGGCCAATTTTCCAGTCGCACCCCCATCGGTGCAAATACCGGCGTGATTTGCCGACCAATGGCGCTCAGCAGGGAAGCGGTACTGTCCTGTTTCCCAAAGGAACCATCCGTACCCACCGAATTTAACAAGCCCAAAATCACCACCAACACAATAATCATCCGCCCCGCCTTGGTAATAAACGCTTGCAACCGTCCCCAGGCGTGGATGGCTACCCCCTTGAGCGTCGGTAAATGGTACGGCGGCAATTCCAGAATGAAGGGAGCCGTCATTCCCCGTAGCAGGGTGCTTTTCATCACCAAACCCGTAAACACTGCCGCCCCAATGCCAATCAGGTAGAGCAGAAACACCACATTTTGGGCGTTTCTTGGGAAAAACGCCGCCCCAAACAGAGCATACACTGATAGCCGCGCCCCGCAGGACACAAACGGGTTCATTAAAACCGTCATCAACCGATCCCGCCGATTTTCCAGGGTACGGGTCGCCATGATGGCAGGGATATTGCACCCAAATCCCACCAGCATCGGCACAAAGGACTTCCCAGGCAGGCCAATCCACCGCATCAGCCGGTCCATCACAAACGCCGCCCGCGCCAAATACCCCGAATCCTCCAACACCGATAAAAACACAAACAACAAGCCAATTTGGGGAATAAAGGTCGCCGTCGTCTGAATGCCACCCCCTACCCCGTCTGCCAACAGCCCAATCAACCAACCCGGCGCGTGGAGTTGGATCAAAAGATGCGCCGTGCCCTCCACCGCCAGCGTGCCCACCCCAATATCGAAAAAGTCAATAAACACCCCTCCCACATTGATTGATATGAAAAACATTAGGTACATGACGGCGAGAAAAATGGGAATCCCCAACCACCGGTGCAACACCCAGCGGTCAATCCGATCCGAAACCGTTTGGCTGACCTGGCCAGCGAAGGTGACCGTCGCCGCCACCACCTCCCGAATCCAGGAGTAACGGACATCGGCAATCAATAAATCTATGTCTTCCCCCAGGGTTTGGAGAATCTCTTGCCGGTACTGCTGACAACGGCTTGGCAATCCCGGCGAGTCACTTTGCAACCCGTACAGCACCGCCCAAGGGGAACCCAGCCCTGCTTCATGGGCAAGTTCGGTAAACGCCTGCTCGATCACCGGGGGATAAGTAGGGCGCACCCTGGCCCCCTGTGGCTGGGTTAATGCCTGCCGGATGACTGCCTTAAGTTCTGCCACCCCCCGCCCCCGATGGGCACACAACGGCACCACCGGACAGCCCAAGCGCCGTTGTAACCCGGCACGGTCAATGCGCATTCCCCGCCCTTCCGCCTGATCCATCATGTTCAGGGCAAGCACCAGCGGCACCCCCATCTCCAAAAGCTGGGTTGTCAGGTAAAGATTGCGCTCCAGATTGCTGGCATCCAGGATATTCACCACCAGGTCAGCCTCGCCGCTGAGCAGGTAATCCCGCGCCACCTGTTCATCCAGCCCCGTGCTGCCTGCCGCCACATCCAGAGAATAAATCCCCGGCAAATCCACTACCGTCACCGTTTGCCCCTGTTCCCGGTAAATGCCCTCTTTGCGTTCCACCGTCACCCCTGGCCAATTGCCCACCCGTTGGCGTGCCCCCGTCAAAGCATTGAATAGGGTCGTTTTCCCACAGTTGGGATTTCCCAGTAAGGCAACCGTCCGCTTGCTCATTGCCCATCCCTCCCTTGGTTTCCTTCTCCCTCCACCGGCACCACCTGCAACGCCGCCGCTTCCCCTTTGCGCAAACTCAGGGCAAACCCCCGCACCTCAATCTCTGTGGGGTCCCCCAAGGGCGCATGGCGTTTCACACGCACCAGCGTCCCTGGCGTTAAACCCATCCCCAGCAATTTCCGTTTGTAGTCCCCTGCCCCCGGCACATAGCCCACCACCTGCACCCAACTGCCAATCGCCGCCTCCCCCAGGGTCATCCTAGGCATTTCCGCCTCGCAGCGCACGACACCGATCCGTTCTGCCATCCCTGCCCCCAACCCCCACCGCTGACCGTGACATTCCACCAGCACCGACCCGGAATCCAGATGGCTTAGCACCGTCAGCACCGCCCCCTGGGTAATGCCCATGCCCACCAACCGGGGATTCGCCTCGCCGCAATCCACCCGCACCACCCGCACCCGCTCCCCTGGCTGGACTTGGGATAGAAGCATTTTTTGAGAATCATCCGCACTGACAATTCCCGACCCCTCACCGCTCACGGTGGCATCATTCACATAGGTAAACCCCTGATTTTGCCTGGAATTCTGCCCCTGACCCCAGCAATGGCGCATCGGAACCTCCTTGCTTATTCCTGGCGTTTATCACCAAAATAATTATAATTATCATTCTCAATTAGACAAAAAGAAGCGGCACCCCACGCCAGCCTTAAAGAAGTCTTAATAATTGCCGAAGGGGACTCAGGCTCCAGGCAGGGCCAAAATTCAAAGAGAAATATAAAAAAATACAAACCTGCCGGCTCTGGCGTCTGTCAGGGAAATTGCTCCGTAAATATACGCTCATTGAGAAAAATGGCTTATTTTGTACGAAAAATTACTTAATTTTGAGTATTGGGGGATTTTTTGTGATTTTTATCACTGGCAAACCTTATACCCAGCAACAAGGATGGAATTAGCCAGATAAATCTTACTGTGTGGTATGGCCCACCCCAACCGTTCCCGGTCCCAGCAGACGCAGCCCCAAGCGGTGCAGACGGTGTCCCTGCAGGCGGAGAGTTTTTACCACCAGGGCTTAAAAAAGGTGGAGCAGGGGGATTTGCCCAGGGCGATTCAGTTTTTTACGCAGGCGTTGCAATGTCAACCGCAGTACAGCCTGGCCTATTATCAGCGGGGGTTGGCGCGGCTGCATACCCACGACTACCAGGGGGCGCAGGCGGATTTTGCCCAGGCGTTGGCCCTGGCGCCGGAGCATGCCCTGAGTTATTACCATCGGGGGTTAGTGCGCTATCGCTTGGGCGACCGGCAGGGGGCGATTGCCGACTACACAAGAGCAATCGCACTGCAACCGGATTTGGCCGATGCCTATTACAACCGCAGTATTGCCCGGCGTCGGGAGGGGGATTTACAGGGGGCGTTGGCCGACTATACCCAGGCGTTGAAATTAAATCCCAATTACACGCACATTCACGGCACGGCGCAGGGTTTGGCGCCCAGCGGTGCGGAACGGTTTTATCAAAAGGGGTTGGCGCAGGCGGAGTTAAAAAATTGGGCGGCGGCGATTGAGGCGTACAATCAATGTCTGCGGGTCAAGCCGGATTTTGCCCAGGCCTATTTTCAGCGGGGGTTGGCGCGGCAGGCGGTCGCGGACCTGCGGGGGGCCATTGCCGATTACACGCGGGCGCTGTTGCTTGATCCGAATTTGACCCAGGTCTATTACCATCGGGGCGAGGCGCGGGCAGCTTTAGGGGATCAGCGGGGCGCGATGGAGGATTTTAACCGGGTGCAGCCGGAACCCCGCCGTTGGTCACCCCCAGTCCGGGAATCTGCGGCAGCGGCAGAGCAACAGGTGCAGGCGGCTTTGGCCCACATCCGCGAGGGACAACATGAACAGGCCATGGCCCAGCTCACCGCGGCGTTGCGGCTTTGCCCGGAGCATGGGGAAGCCTATTTTCGGCGGGGGTGGTTGCGGTTTTATCTGGGGGATAATCGGGGGGCGTTGGAGGACTACAACCAGGCCCTGCATTACCTGCCCGGGCGGGCGGATGTTTATTACCAACGGGGTCTGACGCGCTATCGGCTGGGGGATAAGCAGGGGGCGATTGCGGACTATACGCGGGCCATTGAACTGCAACCGGATTTGGCCGATGCCTATTACAACCGCAGTATTGCTTACCGCCGCATGGGGTATTACAGCGAGGCGGTCAAAGACCACAACCAAGCCCTGCGTCTGAATCCGAATTTCGCCTACATTCACGGCACGGCGCTCAATCCCACCAGCCAGGATGCCCAGGATTTCTACGAAGTGGGCAACAGCAAGGCGCAGCGGGGGGATTTCCAGGGGGCAATTCGGGATTACAACCAATGTCTGCGGCTGGACCCCAATTTTGCCCTGGCCTATTACCGGCGGGGGTTGTTGCGCTATGAGTTGCGGGACCAGCGGGGGGCGATTGCCGATATTCGCCGGGCGTTGGAACTCGATCCCACCCTAGACATTCCCGATTTTATGTTGCCCTAGGGTTAGGCGCAAATTGCCAGTGGTCATAGGGTTCAAAGGGCTGGTGAATCCAGGGATTGTGGGGGAGCAATTCCAGGTAGTAATCGGGCGAGAATTGGGCGCGCCCTTTGACCCAAATCACGGCGGTTCTGAGTTCGATAATTTGGGGGTTCTGCCACAAATAAGCAACGACATGCCCCAGGGTTTTGCCCGAATCCACCAAATCATCCACCACCAACAGCCGGGGGCCAAGCTGGGTTTGGGTCATGGTGATATGGGGGGCAATGCGTAAACAACCCTGCTGTTTTCCCGTATAGGATTGGGCCATGAGAATTGCCAGGGGTTTTTGAAACATTCGCGAACAGATATCCCCTACCCGCAACCCACCCCGGGCAATCGCTAAAATTTGGTCAAATTCCCACCCAGAATCGTAAATTTTTTGGGCGAGTTGTTCGATTTTTTGGTGGTATTCTTCCCAAGTGAGGTAGTAATCCTGGGGCAAGCGATGTTTCCCCTACCAGCCGTTTTGGCCATTATAGCGATTCTGCACGGGTGCCGACATTCCCTTGGTCCAACGGGTGTGAATTGTTAAAGGAATCGAAAAAACGGCTTGGTTGGGGGAACCCTAGGGCCCCAAACAGAGCACTCACGCCAGGCGTGGTATGATTAAGGCCAAGGGACTTTTGTGCTGCTGGGCTTTTATGACCCCTTTCCGCCGCAGTCAGGCGATTACCGCTGGGGTGCAACGTTCCCCGAACCGGGCGATGTTGCGGGCGGTGGGATTTACGGATGGGGATTTTGCCAAGCCGGTTGTGGGCATTGCCAACGCCTATAGCACGATTACCCCTTGTAATGCGGGGCTAAATGATTTGGCCCTGCAGGCGGAAGCGGCGATTCAGCAAGCCAATGCTATGCCCCAGATGTTTGGCACGATTACGATTAGCGATGGGATTTCGATGGGAACCGAGGGGATGAAATGCTCGTTGGTGTCCCGCGAAGTGATTGCCGATGCGATTGAGACGGTGTGTTTGGGGCAAAGTCTGGATGGGATTTTGGCGCTTGGGGGTTGTGATAAGAATATTCCGGGGGCGCTTATGGCGATGGCCCGGCTGAATATCCCGGCGATTTTTGTTTATGGGGGAACGATTAAACCGGGGCACTATCAGGGGCAAGATTTGACGATTGTGAGTGCGTTTGAGGCGGTGGGGGCCTACAGCGCTGGGAAAATAAGTGAGGCGGATTTGTTGGAAATTGAACGGCGGGCCTGTCCGGGGGTGGGTTCCTGCGGTGGGATGTACACGGCCAATACCATGTCCTCGGTGGCGGAGGTGCTGGGCTTGAGTCTGATGTATTCTTCGACGATGGCGGCAGAGGATGAGGAAAAACGGGCTAGTGCGGCGGCGTCGGGCAAGGTGTTGGTGGCGGCGATTGAAAAGGAAATCCTACCCCGGCAGTTGATTACCCGTAAGTCGTTGGAGAATGCGATTGCTACGGTGATGGCGGTGGGGGGTTCGACGAATGCTGTACTGCATTTGTTGGCGATTGCCCAGGCGGCGGAGGTGCCCTTGAGCTTGGATGATTTTGCCCGGATGCGGGAGCGGGTGCCGGTGCTATGCGATTTGAAGCCGTCGGGGCGGTATGTGACGGTGGATTTTCACCGGGCGGGGGGGATTCCTCAGGTATTAAAAATTCTGCTCAATCATGGGGTACTGCACGGGGATTGTCTAACGATTACGGGGCGCACGTGGGCAGAACAGTTGGCGACGGTGCCGGATGAACCCCCAGCGGGGCAGGAGGTGATTCGCCCTTGGGACAACCCGGTGTATCCGCGGGGGCACATCGCCATTTTGCGGGGAAATTTGGCGACGGAGGGGGCGGTAGCCAAGGTTTCGGGGATCAAACGGACCTCGATGACGGGGCCGGCGCGGGTGTTTGATTCAGAGGAGACCTGTTTGGCGGCGATTTTGGCCGGGCGGATTCGACCGGGGGATGTGGTGGTGATCCGCTATGAGGGGCCAAAAGGTGGGCCGGGGATGCGGGAAATGTTGTCCCCCACATCGGCGCTGATCGGGGCGGGGCTAGGGGAGCAAGTGGGGTTAATTACGGATGGGCGGTTTTCCGGCGGTACGTATGGGTTGGTGGTGGGGCATGTGTCGCCCGAAGCGGCGGTGGGTGGCACGATTGCCCTGGTGCAGGAAGGGGATTTGATCACCATTGATGCCCAGGAATGCCGTTTGCATCTGCACGTTGCGGATGAGGAATTGGCGCAGCGGCGGGCGCAATGGCAACCTCCGGCGCCCCGTTATACGCGTGGGGTATTGGCGAAGTATGCCAAGTTGGTGGCGGGCAGTCATCTGGGGGCGGTCACTGATCTAGATTTGTGGGCTTGATTCATGTCATTGGGCTGGGCGGGGACGGGGCGGCTTCGCTGGGGACGGATGCCCGAATTGCCCTCAATCGCGCGCAAATTTTGTGTGGCGCTCCCCGGCATTTAGCTCATTTTGCCGAACATCCGGCGTTGCGTCTGCCTTGGGAACATCTCCAGCAGGGCATTCAGGACTTAAAAAAGTATTTGGCGCAGGGGTATGAACAGGTGGTGGTGTTGGCCTCCGGTGACCCTTTGTTTTTCGGGATTGGGCGGTTATTGCTCAGCCATTTTCCACCGGAATCGTTGCGGTTTTATCCCCACGTCAGCGCGGTGCAATTGGCATTTAGTCGCTTGAAAATCCCTTGGCAGGATGCCCAAATTGTGAGCATTCATGGCCGGTCGTGGGAAAACTTAATTCCCCCGCTCAAACAAGGGGTTGCCAAAATTGCCATTCTCACCGACCCCACCCACAACGTCCGCACCATTGCCCAGGTGCTCCAGCAATTAAGACTGCCTATTGCGTATCAAATTTGGGTGTGTGAGCAGTTGGGTAGTCCCGACGAACAGATTGAATTACTCACCCTGGAGCAAGCACTCAAGGATCAAAGAAATACGCTGAATGTTGTGGTACTGCTGCGGGAGTCATCCCGATTATGCAACCCGATGAAGTTACCTATATTCGGCATATCTGATGAAGTGTTTTACGGGTTTCCCGATCAGCCAGGTTTGATGACCAAAAAGGAAATGCGCAGTTTAATTTTGGGGGAATTGCAGCTTCAGGATGGGCAAACGATTTGGGATGTGGGAGCAGGTACAGGCACAGTGGCCATCGAAATCGCTCGTGTACTCCCCCAAAGTACCATTTACGCCATTGAAAAAAATGCAATGGGGGTGCAATTAATTCACCAAAACTGTCAACAGTTAGGGGTGAGAAATGTTACTGTTATTGCTGGCAATGCCCCGGAAATTTTTACTCATTTACCCAATCCTGACCGGGTGTTTATTGGCGGAAGTGGCGGCAATTTAAGGGCCATTTTAGAGGCATTAGATACCCGTTTGCTGCCAGGGGGGATTGTGGTTTTGGCGCTGGCGACCCAAGAACACCAAGCGCTGGTTTTAAGCTGGGCAAAACAGCAGGGTTGGCCGTATCATGCTCTAGATGTTCGCCTCTCCCGTTCCCTGGCGGTCGGGGATTTGACGCGCTGGCAACCCCTCAATCCGCTTACCCTTGTGCAACTGGGCAAACCGGCGGGCTAAGGGATTTGCGTGCGTCCCACCAGCTTATCTAACCCAATCGTGCCGTTGAGGTTGGTATTGCCCATAATGGCCTGCTGCACCTGGGCACCTGTTAAATCTGCACCGGCTAAATTAGCGCCTGTGAGGTTGGTGTGATTCAAATTCACTACGCTCAAATTACTATTGCTCAGATTGGCATCTTGCAAGCGGGCGCGGGAGATATTAGCTCCTCGTAAATCGCTATCACTTAAATCTGCTTGGATGAGATTTGTAGCGGGCAAATTGGCGGTGACCAAACTCACCTTTTTTAACTTGGCACCCTCTAAAGTCGCCTGCGCTAAATTCGCCCGATCCAAACGCGCAGCGGTCAAATCCACACCTGTCAAATCCGCCTGGCTCAAATCCGCCTCCCGCAAATTGGCCCCCCCTAATTTGGCCGCTACTAAATCGGCTCGGCTCAAGCGCACCCGCGGCAACGTTGCTCCTACCAAACTGGCTTCCCGCAATTTCACTCCCTCCATGCGGGCATCTGTCAAATCCGCCTGGTCCAAATTCACCCGGTTCAGCACCGCATGGTGCAGCCGCGCCTGGGATAAATTCACTCCCGTCAACACCGATCCCGTCAAATCTGCCCCGCTCAAATTCACATCCGATAAATTGGCTTTTTCCAGATTCGCCAGACTGATAGAGGCCTGACGTAAATTGGCTTCGCTGCAATCTGTGTGGACAAGATTAGCGCCATTCAAATTTGCTCGCTCCAAGTTGGCACGGATGAGAATACTTTTTGCCAAGTTAACATTGCCCAAATCCGCCTGTTTCAGGTTGGCATTGCCCAAATTTGCTTCGGTTATATCCGCATTAAATAACTTGGCACCCTCCAAATTCGCCCCTGCTAAATTAGCTCCCCGCAAGTTTGCATTGCCCAAATTAGCTCCCGCCAGAACCATTCCCCGCAAATCCGCTCCCGATAAATCACACTTCGGACATTGATTGGTGCTGGTCAACCGCTGTATATGTTCCGGGTTGGCGGCCAAGGCCAACGACGATCCCAGTAACTCAATGCCAATCCAAATTACTCCCCACCAGGTCGTTTTCATCTGCCCATCTCCTAACCAAATCCTGACAATTATGCGACTCCTTGACTGTCATCATACTGCATACAGTTAGTTCCGGTAGCCCGTCAGGAACCCTGGTGGGCAGGAATGGTTCGGCATCCCCACAGTTAAGCAAATGCTGTCACTTACTACAGCGTGACCCGCTAACCGCCCTCTCAAACAAACTCAGGACACATTGCCCCCCTTGCCCAAGCCGCCCCATCTATCTACCGCACACCTATCCAGCCCCTAAAAACCAGAAAGGGAGCCGACGACTTGCCGTGTTTCGTCTCGACTCCCTAACTGGTTCGCTCCTCACACAAGTAAACTTTATCAGGTCGGTCCCTGCTTTGTCATCCGCCTGCAGCGACGGTAGCGATACAATTTTCTTATAGAAAACAGCGATTGACGACCATCATCACTGCTTTTGCTTATCAGTGTGCGGCAACCAGGGGCAATCGGGGTGGCAAAATTCCGCTAAGGTCAGGGGCCGAATTCCCTGCTGAGCGGCCCATTGCGCCTGGGCGGGGGTGTTGTAGCCCCAGGTGGCAAGAAATAAGGGAATGTCCCGCAAGGCGGCAATCTGTTGCACGGCAGTCAGAGCCTCAAGGCGGTCTTCGACGAACCCAATGACTTTGTGCTGCTGATGTAATGCCTGCAGTATCGCGGTTTTGGGCTGGTCTAGGGTTTTGCCGTACAGCCATGCTGGCGGCCATGCGATGCCGGCCCCGGCAAAGAGCGCCAATACAAACCGTTCTTGCTTGGTGGTGACAATCACCGGCTGAAAGGGGGCAGCCGTCAACCAGCGCTGCACTTGGGCGACCACCCCCGGATAAAAATGGTGTCGCGCCAACCATCCGGCTTCATCCTGGGCAATCCAGGCATCCCGCGTCCGATCCACCCGCTGCCCTAACATCTCTGCCGACCAACCTGTGGCCGCCAAAAGCCGTTGTTGCACCTGGGACCAAGCAGTCGCCATGACTTCTAAGTCCTCCCCCACCACCAACCCATGCAACAGCAGGGGCATCTCCCACCCGTGCGTAATCACAGGCCGCAGCCGGTAAAACCATTCTCGGAACGGCTCCAAATTGCCGGTACAGCCAATGTCAGGACATAATTCCCGGTACACCTGGGCGCTGATGGCAAAGTATTCCTCTTGCCCGTCACAGAGCACCCCGTCAAAATCCAGAGCCAACAGGGACGGTTGCGGCATGGGACGCCCAGCCCTTCAGAAAATGAACCTTCCTAAACCTGACCAGGCGCTTGCCCTGGTCACTCGGTTGTGTGCCCGTGGGGGGAGAACTGGGGTGCAAGGATTCGAACCTCGGAATGGCTGGACCAAAACCAGCTGCCTTACCACTTGGCGACACCCCATTGCCATCGCATTAGCTATCTTAACAATCTTGCGGGGCGCTTGACAATGGGCGTATGCTGGGAACCATGCGGTATTGGCATGGTATCAATCGTCTGACCCTGGCGGCAGGGTGGGTGGCAATGGCGCTGGTGCCGCCCCTGGTGCTGGTGGGGGTGTGGAATGTGGTGGGTCGTTATCTAGGGCGATGGTGGGGGCGCAACCTCACCTCCAATGCGCTTTTGGAATTGCAGTGGTATCTGTTCAGTGCGGTTTTTCTCCTGGGGGCGGCCTACACCCTCTACCAAAACAGCCATGTACGGGTGGATGTGCTGTACCAGCGCTGGTCGGAACGCCGCCGCGCCTGGATGGACCTCCTAGGCACCCTACTGTTTCTGCTGCCGTTTGTGGTCTTGATTTTGTGGGTGACCACCCCCACCGTCTGGGCTTCTTGGCGCATTTGGGAACAGTCCCCCGACCCCGGCGGTTTGCCGCGCTACTGGGTCAAATCCCTCCCCTTGCTGGGGTTTGGCCTGCTGTTGGTGCAGGGAATAGCCCAGGTGGTGGGGCTGGTGCACTTTCTCCGTCACGGTCAGCGGGAATAGTCGGTCGGGTGGGCGGTGGCCGGATAGCGCCCCTGCTGGTGAACATCCTGGCGGAGGTTCTGCATCCCCCACACCACCCCAATCATGGCGGCTAAGGCCAAAGACAAACGCACGGTCTCCACAATGTGCTCCCGCAATTGCGTCATCATCCAAAACTCCTGAATGGTGCCAATGGCTTAATTCCACTCTAAAGAAGGAATCGGCTGTGCCGGCGTGATAAACATCACCAAAGCCGCGCGAACATAACAAGGTTTAAGAACGGTTAACGCGGCGGCTGGAGCACTCCCGCCGTTGGCCGCGGCTTGTTCTCAGGAAAATATAAGGAGATACCCATTCCCCAGAGCCGGTTGCGGCAGGCCGCTTCACATTCTGTTACGTTGGGTGACGGGGGGGAACCGCTTCGCCTACCCTGAAGGAAGCTTCTGACTGGAGTTGGTTGCCATGACCTTGCCTTTGCTTGCTTACCGACCCACCACGCAAAACCATCGGGTGCGGAATTTTGGCCGGGCGGAACTGAATGAAGATAGCCCCCGGATTTACCGTTTGGAGGATGTGGGCACTACCGACGAGATGGATGCGCTGATCTGGGCGGCCTACCGGCAAATTTTTAGTGAACACGCGATCCTCAAATCCTGCCGCCAGGTGACTTTGGAATCCCAGCTCAAGAATCGGACGATTACCGTGCGGGATTTCATCCGGGGTTTGGCGCAATCGGACCCCTTTTACCGGTTGGTGGTGGCGGCCAACAACAATTACCGGCTGGTGGATGTGTGTTTGCGGCGGATTTTGGGGCGGCAAGCCTACAACCAGGAGGAACGGATTGCCTGGTCGATCCGCATTGCTACCCAGGGGTTCAAGGGGTTTGTCAATGAACTGGTAGATAGCGACGAATATACGGAAAATTTTGGGGATCAAACGGTGCCCTACCAACGCCGCCGGATGCAGGGTCGCCCGTTCAATTTGGTCACGCCCCGCTATGACGGCAACTATCGGGCGAAAGCGGGGATTGGATACATTGATTGGAACTATGTTTTGATCCGCTACTACCAAAAACGCGCCCAGGAACGCCAGCAATTGTTTCCCCAGGCGGGCGACCCCCGGCAGTATCGCGCCCTGGCCCGTGCGGTGGATACCCGTCCCCAAACGCGGCCAGTGGTGGCGGTGCAGGAATTGGACTTTTTGGCCAAGGTGCCGCGGCGGCGGTCGTGACCCGCTGGTGGGTGGTAGGGGGCCTGGTGTTGGTGGGAACCAAAGCTGCGGCGTTGCAGGTGGTTTATCCGCCCCCGGAGCATCAGACCACCGCGCCCCACATTTTTCTGATTGGCACCCATCCCCCCCACGAACCGGTACGGGTCAACGGGCAGGTGGTGGCCCGTTCGGCGGCGGGGCATTTTGCGCCTGTTGTGCCCCTGGCCTGGGGGCATAACACGGTACAGGTGCAAGCGGGTGCGCAAACCCTAACCTTAACCATTCGTCGGGTCCCGCCTGCGGAACCGGCGACGCCGTTGCTCCCGGCGGTGGATGTGGCGCGGTTGCCGGGGGAACCCCTTTGTTTTCAGGCGTTCCTGCCGCCTGGCGAGCCGGTGGCGCTCCAGGTGGGTCCCTGGTCGGTGGCGCTGTCACCCCGTTGGGTTGCTGACCTGGCCGGAAACGAGGCGGTTTTGACTGCTCCCCGGCCCACTCCGGCGCGACTGCGGTACGAGGGGTGTCTGCGGGTGGAAACCCCAGGGTTGCTGGGACACCCGGAACTGCGCTGGGGGCAACAACGTTGGCAGAGTCCTGGGGCGGTGACCATTCTCGACCCCAACCAGCTAGAGGTGGCGACGCTGACCACGGAGGGCATCGCCCGCACCGGCCCCGGCACGGATTACTCCCGCTTGACCCCCCTGCCGGCAGGGACGCAGGACCAGGTGATTGCCCAAGAGGGGGACTGGCTGCAACTGCGCTACGGGGGTTGGGTACAGCGGCAGCAGGTGACCTTGCAACGCATGGCCCTCTTGCCCAGCCTCTTGCGGGGGGTTCGGGAACACCGCACCGCTGACTGGACGGAAATTCACTTTCCCTTGAGCCGCCCTGTACCCATTGCCATTCACCAGGAGCCGGGGGTAGTGCATCTTACCCTGTGGCACACCCGCGCGCAAACCGACATTATTCGGCTGGGGGAAGGCCCGGCCCTACGCCGGTTTACCTGGCAACAAACCGCCCCGGAAACCCTCCGCTACAGCTTTTATTTGCCCTCGGCGCAGGCATGGGGCTACCGGGCGCACTACCAAGACCAGGTTTTGATCTTTGCTCTGCGACATCCGCCCCCGTTGCCGCCCCACTCCCTGGCGGGGGTGAGGGTTCTGCTCGACCCTGGACATGGCGGCCCGGAGGACCTGGGGGCTGTGGGCCCCGATGGCACGCCGGAAAAGGACGTGAACCTGAAGATGGCCCTTCTGGTGGCGACCCGCTTGCGCCGGCGGGGTGCCCAGGTGACCCTGACCCGCACCAGCGATGTGGCCGTGCCTTTGGTCGAGCGGGTGGCCCAGATTCAGACCCAACAGCCCCATTTGGCCCTGAGCATTCATTACAACGCCCTCCCCGATGACGGCGACGTTTGGGGCACCCAGGGCATTGGCACCTTTTGGTATCACCCCCAGAGCCAACCCCTGGCCGTCTTTTTGCACCGATACCTCACCCAGACCGCCCGGCGGCCCAGCTACGGCGTTTTTTGGCACAACCTCGCCCTTACCCGTCCCACCGTCTGCCCCGCCGTGTTACTGGAACTGGGGTTTATGATTCATCCCCAGGAGTTTGAATGGATTGTCCACCCCCAGGCCCAGCAGCACCTGGCCCAGACCCTTGCAGCCGGCATCGAAGCCTGGCTGCGGCAAACCCTAACCCCGTTGTCGCCAGGGGTCTAACACATCCTTCACCAGGGCTTCCTCGATCCACACCCGGCAGACCACCATCAAGGGCAAAGCCAAAATCAACCCCGGCAACCCCAAAAACGTCGTGAAAAAAACCTGCGCCATCAGCGTCAGCGCCGGGGGCAATTGCAACTGCTGCGACATCACATAGGGCGTGACCAAATAGGCATCCGTTTGCTGGATTAAGAAATACAAAATCACCACCGCCACCGCCTTCCAAGGCGCATCCAAAGCCGCAATCACCGTCGGCGGAATCACACTCAACGTCGGGCCAATATTGGGAATTAAATTAAACAAACCGGCAATCAAGGCATGGGCAAAATACAACCGCACCCCCAACAGCGATAAACCAACAAAACTCAAAATTCCTACCACCGCCATGGCCGTCAGCGTTCCCAACATCCAAGCCCGCAAATTCACCTCACAACGACGGAGAATGGTATGGACGCGATTGCGGTAAAAAGCGGGAAATAAGCGGATAAATCCCTGGCGATAGGTAGCAGGGTCGGCCAAAAACATCACCGCCAAAACCAGGATAAAAATAAACGACAGCACCCCCCCCAACGTATCAAAAAAGAAACTAATCCCCCGCCGCAGCAACGGGTTGAGAAACGCCTGCAATTGCCGCAGCAAATCACCGTTACTCTGCAACGGAACGAGGATTTCCCCCAACAAACGCATTTGCAAATCTTCCGACCATTGCGCCAGGGACTGCAACCCCTTCGGCAACAGTTTGGCCAGTTCCTCCAACTCCTTACTAAAAGGCGGCACCAACAACCCCACCAACAGCGTCAACCCCGCCAAAAACGTCAACAAGGTAAGACCAATGGCAACCCCCTGGGGAATCCGCCACTGGCGCAAAAAATGCACCGCTCCATCCAACGCCACCGCCACCAACACCGCCGCAAAAACCAACAGCAACAAGTAGCGAATTTCCCAGAGAATATACAGGGCTACCCCTAGCAGGATCAGACCAAACCAATCCCCCAATTTCATAGAAGTTCCCTGCCCATAAAGGGCTGTAAAACCTCGGGAATCTGCACCGAACCATCCGGGCGTTGGTAGCACTCCAAAATCGCCGCCATCGTCCGCCCCACAGCCAAAGCTGACCCATTGAGCGTGTGGACAAATTCCGTCCCTTTTTTCCCCGCTTCCCGATAGCGAATCCCGGCCCGCCGCGCTTGAAAATCACCAAAATTAGAGCAACTGGAAATTTCCCGGTAGGTTTGCTGCGCCGCCAACCACACCTCCAAGTCATAGCATTTTTGCGCCCCAAAACCCAAATCGCCCGTACACAATTCCACCACCCGGTAGGGCAACCGCAGCGCTTCTAATAAACTGGCCGCATCCTGGACCAAACGTTCGTGTTCTGCCTGCGAGGTGGCAGGATGAACAATTTTCACCAGCTCCACCTTATTAAATTGGTGCAAACGAATCAACCCGCGCGTATCCCGGCCATAGCTGCCTGCTTCCCGGCGAAAACAGGGCGTCCAAGCACAGTGATAAATGGGCAATTGCTCGGCGGATAAAATCTCATCGCGATAGAGATTGGTCACCGGCACTTCCGCAGTGGGAATCAGCCACAAATCATCGTCCCGACAGGCAAAACTTTCCTGCGCAAATTTGGGCAGTTGCCCCGTCCCGGTGAGCGCTTGACTGTTGACCAAAAAAGGCGGCAACACCTCCACATACCCCCGCCGAATGTGCCAATCCAACATCCATTGGATCAACGCCCGCTCCAGGGCCGCCCCTGCCCCCCACAGGGTGACAAACCGGCTCTGGGCAATTTTGGTCGCCCGTTCCGTCTCCAACCAATGGAATTTGGCCGCCACCTCCCAGTGGGGCAACACCGGATGCTGCGGTTTGTAGGCTTCCCCCCACACCGCCCGCACCACGTTGGCGGTTTCATCCTTGCCCACGGGCACATCCGGCGCCGGTAAATTCGGCAGTTGTAATAACAACTCCTGGAGTTTTTGCGTGAGTTCCCGTTCCTCCTGTTCCAGCGCCGCCAGGGTCTGCTTGAGTTCCTGCCCCCGTTGCCGCAGCGGTGCCAGCACCTCCTCTGACGCCCCCGTGCGTAGCAACTGGCCGACCTGCTTGCCAATGTCATTACTTTCTGCCTGCAACTGGGAACGGCGTTTGGCCAACGCCCGCACCTGGGCATCCACCGCCAACAGGGGTTGCACATCCACATCCCCCTGGCGCGTCGCCAACCGGGCCGCCACCAACTCCGGCTGTTCCCGAATGAGTTTCAGGTCGAGCACCCTGATTCCCCCGCCACACCATCCCTGATTGTACTGGAAGTAGGGGTAAAACTCGGACAACCCTGGCACGGCCCGTGGGGGTTGACTGCACACCGTACTAACTCTGACAGGGCATTGTACTTGCAGCGACCATCGCCGATAATCCAGCGTCCCTGCCAGCGATTGCGGTCAGGGTGAGCGACCTGGACCAGCAGGGCCATTTTGTGCAGGTGGTAGCGACCGCCCCGGTAGTGGTAGCAATGGCGGCGTTCCAAGACGGTGTAGGTTTGGCCGTTGATCTGCACTGGGCTGCCGGGTTGGGGCCGGTCAGGGAGCCAAAATTCCCCCAGCGACTGGGCCGGTTGGCTCAGGAGAATTTGGGTAGGCACGGATTCCGGGGTCATCGTCAGCAAGCGACAAGCAGGTATAGGTGTAATTTAGCTCGCGGGGGTGTGGGGGTGGATAAGCCCCGCACGGTGCCGGGATACAGCCACCCCCACGTGGTAAAATAGGGTTGGCCATACAAAACGGCGTTGCCGGAATCTGGCATGGCTACGTGGTGGGACATCCCGTGTCTGCGACACGCAGAGGGTTCTTGCGGAAGCTCCCCAAGGAAGCGTATTGAAGCCCGCTCTCTGTCTGTAGGACGAGAGACGGGAGTATGTCACCGTACTCATTCTAAGGGTTTCCGTTGATCGGTGCCCCGTACAAAGTGATAGATGTCCTGACAATAAAACTTGTGTGCCTGGGGGTTGGGGTGCAGGCATTATGTGGGCCGAGGGAATAGGCGCAGGCTGCTTTCTACCTTTCTACATGTAGCCCTGGGTGACTCCGGCGTTGAGATATTCTCGAAACCGGCGGTGTTGACACGCCCACCGCCTCAAGTCGGGGGATGCTGATGCAGTCCACCAACGGACGCGCCAAGGCGTGGTCAAGACGCTCCTACACAGTTCCTTAAGACAAAGCCCTAGGGTTCTGCTTACTTTCCTTAGTAAGTTGGCTGCAGCGTTAACATCCACATTTACCAGCCACCCCTTCGCGGTTTTGTACAATCCCCGTTTGATTCGCTTCCCAGATGGCCGCCACCCGTCGGGTTTTTCACCATAAGTAGGTAGGTCATCCCTATCCAAGAAACTCGCCTGCGAACTGTACGCTTCATCCACCTCAATAAACTCGATGCCGTAATATTGGCATAGCTCTTTTATGCGCTCCTTCAACCGGCCTGTGGGAATAAACACAAAGTTTTGGTTGTTGACCCTCCCTAGATTGCATTCCTGCTTTTGCTCTTGGTTCCAGCCAAAGATAATTTTCCCGGTGGAGTGCTCTAGGCAGTAATTAACGACCGAACGAGCAGCTTTGTTAATGCCATCCCGCATCCTACGATTTCTCTTCTCGGTGAGACGATCCAGTCGGCGAGACCAAAAACCTTGCGGTTTACCGGTTTTGAGCCTAGCCACCTCTTTGTTGTACCACTGGTTGCAAGATTTGACCTGCCGCCCATTGATGATAAAGCTATGTCCTAAGTTACTAACGCAGGCAAGCCAGTTGTTGACACCATGATCAATTGCGAGAACTTTTGTTGGGTCAAGGGGGTGCGGTTCAGAAGGCTTGGCATACACCCACTCTAGGTATAGCTAAGCAGGCAAAGGTTGACATATAGAGCAGATGACTGAATCGATGATGTCATGAAGGTTTTGGGTTGTGGATGTCATAGTTTTTCTAACTCTTTGCTTGATTCTATGCCATGGATGCTCAATCGGGTTTAAATCGGGAGAGTATTTCGGTAGATATATCAATTCACACCCAGCGGCTGCCACAACCTT
>NZ_JBRCEP010000044.1:0-42314 GCF_053491055.1 Gloeomargarita sp. | reverse complement strand
AATCGTTGCCGATGGTGCTGAGGACGAACGGGGCACCTGTGGCAAACCCAAACCGGTCGCTGCCTGGGCCGCCCACCAAGGTGTCATTCCCCAAGCCACCCACCAACACATCGTTGCCCGCGCCCGCAAACAGGAGGTCATCCCCACCTTCACCAACGAGGGTATCGTTGCCGCCTTCACCAGAGAGGGTGTCGTTACCCGCCCCACCCGCAAGGGTGTCATTCCCCTCACCGGCAAAGATGTTGTCGTTACCCTCTCCACCGACAACCGTATCGTTGCCCGTGCCGCTGAAGATGATGTCATTGCCCGTATCACCATCGAGGCTGTCATCGCCGCCTTCGCCAATGAGGATATCATTCCCAGCACCCCCCAACAGCGTATCGTTGCCCGTGCCGCCACCGATGGTGTCATTTCCCTCCCCACCGAGGAAGCTGTCATTGCCGCCCTCGCCAACGAGGATGTCATCCCCAACACCACCATCAATCGTGTCATTGCCGTCACCACCCACAAGGCTGTCATTCCCGGCTTCACCACGGATGGTTTCGTTGTTCGCACCGCCATAGATGAGGTCGTTGCCGGCATCACCCGTCAAACTGGCAGTCGTGCCAGCAACCCCCAATTCAACCACACTGACCGTATTGCTCACCTCATTGGCGACCACCAGCAGGGGTTTGCCACTGGGGCTGTCCTCCGCCCGGATAAAGATCAACCCTTCAGGGCTGACATCACCGGGGAGCGCAATGGTGCGGACATACCGGGGAGCAGCAGGATCGGTAATGTTGTACACCAAAATGGCTGCGGCCCGCGTCGTGCGCTCTAACCCAATAAAGGCATAGATTTGGTCCCCAATTTGCCCGATCGCTAACGCCTCCGGTTCTGTCCCCTTGTTGTCATCCCGTCCGTTATCCCGGATGCCAAGTGCCTCCGCAATCGTATCGAAGGCATTGCCGCTGTCATAGACCAACTGACCCGTCTGGGCATTCCAGATCGAGAAGGAACGGCCACCAAAGGAAAACAGTCGTTCCCGCTGAGGATCGCCATCGGGGTCGCTGTAGTTGGTGCGAACGACACTCAGCCGACCCAGAGCCTCGTTATCCAAGATGCCTGCAGGGTTAGGGAACGCTCGGGCATCCAGACCACCCGGTACGGAAGCACCCCGCACCTCTTCCACAAAGCCGTCATACTCCCGCCCGTCTCCCTCGTTGGCCGTCACCAAATAGGTCACACCGCCGACTGTGTAGGTGGCAATGGTATCCGGCTGGTACAGACCAAACAGGTTCGGGTAACTGCGGGGATTGAAACCGCCGTCCTGGTCGCTGGCATCAATGGCGTGGTAGGGCAGGCTGTGATCCTTGAAGCCCAAGGGAAGGATGCTGGTCACCGTTCCCGTGATCAAGTTCACCACCGCCACCGCATTGTTTTCCTGGAGGGTGACGTAGGCAGTGGTGGAATCTGCCGAGATGGCGATGTACTCTGGCTCTGCATCCTGGGCGAGGGTGGCATTGGGGCCGTTGAATTTCGCCCCTTGCGCCTCCAAAGCGGCTTTTTGACCGTTGAACGCCGTAAAGGTGGCATTGACGTTGGTTAGGGGAGACGTTGCCGTCAACGCCCCCACCCCCCCGGCAAAGGTAATCACGCTCACCGAACCTTCCGGGTCAGCTTGTCCCGGTTGATAGCCCTGGGGTTCCCCTTCGTTGGCGACAACCAGCTTGTTCCCGTCCGGGCTAAACACCAGGTTATCCGGCAAGAAGCCGACCAAAACTTCCCGGATAAAGGTGCCATCCGTCTTGAAGAACAGCACCTTCCCCTGCTCGTTCGCCTCGGTGCGCTGGGCTGCATTGGGCGTATCCCCCAAATTCGGCCCTACCGCCACCGCCACGATGCCATCTTTGACCGCCACGCTGTTGGCACCGATACCACTGGCATAGTTCGCCCCACCCGTAGTAGCATAGGGCGCCAGGTCAATGGTGGTAATCACCGTCAGGTTGCTGGGGTTCGCCGCATTCAAAACCGCCAGTTTATCCCCACCGCTGACCACAAACAGGCGTCTGGAGACGGGGTCAAAACTGACAATTTCTGCCCCACCGGTCAGGGAAATCCGGGATTTGAATTGGGCGGTCAGCTCATGGTTTGCCACCGTCGCCAAAACCGTATCCTGGGCAACCGCCAAGTTTTGGATGCGCTGATCAAAGGACGCGGCCACATCCGGAGTACTAAACGAGGGCTTGCCTTGGGCGACGTTGAAATTGGCAAACAGGTACTCGGCCAAAGCATCCTGCTCGGTGCCCTGGGCAGCAAACGTGACCTTGTTGCCCAAAATCGCGCCGCTATTGGGAATATCCACCCGATTGACAAATGCAGGATTGGCGTTCGTCCAGCGGGTAAAGGGGTACACCGTATCCACCAGGTTGGGCACCGTGCCCGTAAAGCTCGGCGGCGCACCTGCCAAAAAATTCAAGGTGACAATACGCAGCGTATCGGTCGCGCTCCCCACAAACTGACCGTCTTTGACAATGACTTCCGTGACCACCCCCCGTTCATCCACCAAAGCCAGGTTGCGAATCCGGCCCTGACCGTTGGCCAGGCGGGCTTGGAATTCCGGCGTCAACACCCCATCGGCATCGAAGACGCGGGTGGAACCGGCAGATTCGGTACGCAGTTCTTGTAATCCCGGCTTGCTGGGATCGTAGCTAAAGCGCACACCCGCCACTTGCGGGAAACTCCCCGGCGTCTGCCCAGGCGCCACAGGGGCCACAGCCGCCTCAAACAGCCAGTAGAGTTGCTGCTGGGTAATCGTCAGCAGGGTCAAACCGTTGTTAAACCGCAGCGACCCGGCAATGTCCAACTGGGAAATATCCCCTTCCTGCTTATTGGCCAGCGGGTTGGCTTGGGTGGGCAGAAAATTGGTCACCGGGGGGTTTTGGCTGGTGTCGTTTTGAATGGCCCCGATGATGTCGCGAATCCCACCCCCATTTTTCAAAGAGAGAACCACCGTTTTGTCCACATCCTTGGCGTAGGCCAGGTTGGCATCCGCCGTCAGGTTACCCAGGTTGGTTTCTTCGGTACGCACCTTTTCCCGCCGCCCTTCCAGAAAGACGCTGGTATCCCCGACAATCGTGCCATCTTGGTCCGTGACTACCGCCGTCACCGCATCCGTCAGTTGCCCGGTCAAACCTGCTTTGCTGATCCCATCCCTGTTGGGGTCGAATAGGCGCAGGTCTTTGCCGTCAACCACCCCATCGCCATTGAGGTCGGTAAGACCAATCGTGCTGAAGGTTACCGCATCGGTGGTGGCATAGGCGCCATTGATGACGGGGTCCAAGCTGGCAGGGATGATGACACCATTGGCATCAAACTGCACCACCAAGCGCCCTAGATAGTTATAAGTGCCATCCGTGTTGACCAGGAGGACAGGTCTGCCATCAGCACCCGTGGCTTGGACAGGATAGGGCAATGCCGCCGTATCCCCCGGTCTGAGGGGGTCGTTTGCATCGGCGAGAATGGTGTCCGAGCCACCTGCCAGGATGATGTCCACCCCCCTAAGCAGGGACGCTAATGCCCGATCAATCTGAAACTGTTGCAGGTGCGTAACCAGGATGATTTTGTTGATGTCATCGGCAGTACCCAGATTATTGTCGGGACCGTCAATCACATCATCAATAATCGGTTGCAGGAATTGGGCAATCAACTCCACGTTGTTGGTGGTCGGGCCGATGACGGTGGTGGCCCCCGGCGACGAAATACTCGGCAGCAAAGGGGTAGTAATGCCAATGACACCGATGCGGTCAAAGGTGGTAGCGCTACTCCCGTCCGTATCAATAATAACCGCAGGCGCCAGTTTATCCGGTTCAACCAGCGCACTGGCCGTCGGCTTATTCAAATCCGACCGCTGGGTAATGTAATCCGTATTGAAGCGTTCTCGACTGGTTGAAAAAAGAGGGCCGCCATTGACAAAAGTATTGATCGCATCCGCATTGAAGTTGGGGTCATTGGCAAAGTTCAGGTTACTGGCCAGGTAGGGAAACAGGGCGCCCAACCAACGAGTACCCCCCAACAGATTGGGCGTCGTTGTCCCCCGAATATCCGCCGCAATAATATCCGCCAAGACCGCCGTGCCCAGGTCGAATTCATGGTTTCCTAGGGCTGAGGCATCAAAGCCAATCACATTCATAATACTGATGTCAATCCGCCCCGGCGCCGCCCGCAAATCCGTAAAGCTATCGGGGTTCCCATCCCCATTCACATCGGCAGGCAAGCCAAACAACCGATTGTACACATTCCGCAAAACCGTTTGCACCGTTTGCACCCCAGGGGTATTGGGGTCCACATCCACCGTCGTATCGCCTGCCGCATTGAAAAAAGGCCCCGAAAGGTAATTGTCCCCCGAAGAGAGAAGAATGGTGTTTTGGGCCAGGGTGCGGGTGCCACCATCCACCGGCGTCGCCAGATTTTCAAAATACTCCACCAGCGCCGCAAAGTTAGCTACGTTCGGAATAGCACTAACAGTTCCCTCAAGGTCCGAAGCATGCAGCAACTGTAAGGTAAAGGTAGATGTCATAATCCCTGCCCTTCTCCCGCGAAAAAACAAAACTATTCGCAAATTAGGTAAAAACAGGGAGCAGATCAATTAAGAACTGTATAAGAAATAACTAGCTGTTCGTTAAAAGAAGGTTAAGTTGGCAACGGTACGGTCCCCCGCTGGCCGGGAGGAACTGTCCCACCCGCCTTTGCTCTTAGGGAAGAGGCCCCCAGGTCAACGCACGTAGCGCAAACTTTCCGTCTGCCGCGTAAACAAATCTGTAAAAATACTTAAGACGGTGCGCTTGCGGGTGCGGATATTGGCCGTGATGCTCATCCCCGACTGCAAGGGCACCACCCGGTCCTTGACCCGCATCGTTTGCGAGGCCAATTCGATCCGCGCCGGAAACCGGAAGAAATTATAAGTATTGTCAGGGGGCAAGGCATCCGCCCCGACCTGCACCAATTTCCCCTTCACATCCCCAAATTCGCTAAACGGAAACGAATCAATCCGCACATCCACATCCATCCCCGGCGCCACAAAGCCAATATCCCGATTGGTAATGTACACTTCCCCCACCAACTTGTCGGTCGGCACAATTTTCAGCAGTGGCCGCAGATCGTTGACATTGGCCACAAACCCCGGCGTATGCGGCTGCAAGTCAAACACAATGCCATCGGCCGGAGCGCGCACCTCCTGATACTGCTGGGCCACCTGCGCCTGTTCCAGTTGCCGGGTCAATTCCGCAATCCGCCGCTCATTCTCGCTGATGTTCACCAACAAATCCCGGCGGGTGGCCGCCAAGGTATTTTGCATCTCCGCTTTGGCCTGCTGGATACTGCTTTCGAGGCGGGGTTGTTCGCTGCGCAACCGCTGCACTTCCCCCTCCTGCTGCAACACCTCCTGCTGCAGGCGCACGTACTGCACCCGCGCCAGACCCCCCTCCTCCATCAGGGTTTGCAAATCGGCCAACAACGCCTTATTGCTTGCCAAGACCGCTTCCTTGCTCGCCAGCATAATGTTGTTTTGGCGCAGTTGTTCTTCCAATTGCCGAATCCGCGCCTGCGCCGCCTGCAACCGACTCAGCAATTCCCGCTGACTTTCCTGCAACATCGCCTGTTGCTCCGGACTCAAGGTGGTCACCTCCCCCACCCCCGCCAGCAATGCCCGGTAGATGCGGTTTTCCGCCAGCAAATTCTCCCGCACCCGCCGACTGGCCGCCAATTCCGCAGCATTGGCCCGCGGGTCCAACGTCAACAGCAACTGCCCCCGCTTGACCAACTGCCCCTCTTTGACGTACACCGCCCGCACCACCCCGCTCAAGGGCGCCCGCACCTCCTTGACTTCCCCCACCGGTTTGAGCGCCCCCGGCGCCTGCACTGCCTGTTCCAACGGGGCAAACGCCGCCCACAGGATCACCCCCGTTGCCGTGCCCACCAAAGACCACAAAATCAGGTGCGACCACACCCCTGGTTGGCGCAACACCACCGGCTGGTCAAAGGGGGCGCCCGCAGGCAAGGATTTCGTCATTTTTGTTTCTGATAGAGAGAATAGTAACGCCCTTTGAGCTGGCACAGTTCCTCGTGGGTGCCATCTTCCACAATTCTACCTTGGTCCATCACCAAAATGCGGTCGGCGTGGCGAATGGTGGCCAACCGATGGGTGACAAACAACACGGTGCGGCCTTGCAGGGCCTTGGCCAAATTTTGACAGACCTGGTATTCCGTGTCGTAATCCAGGGCGCTGGTGGCCTCGTCCAAAATCAACAACCGGGGCTGCTGCACCAACACCCGCGCCAGCGCCACCCGTTGCCGTTGCCCCCCCGATAGGGCGCTCCCTCGCTCCCCCACCCGCGTGTTGTACCCCTGGGGCAAACTCATAATGAAATCGTGGGCGCAGGCAATTTTCGCCGCCTCGATGATTGCCTCCACCGGTATATCCGGGTTGGCTTGGGCGATATTCTCCTGAATCGTGCCGTCAAACAACAGCGGCTCTTGCAACACCATGCCGATTTGTTGCCGCAGCGAATACAAATCCACCTTGGCAATGTCGTAGTTATCAATAAAAATCCGCCCCGATTCCGGCGCATACAACCGGGCAATCAGCTTGGTGAGGGTACTTTTGCCCGCCCCGCTTTGCCCCACAATCCCCACAAACGTCCCCGGCGCAATCTCCAGCGACACATTCACCAATTGCAGGGGACTGTTGGGGTTAAAGCGAAAATTCACTTCCTCAAAGCGGATCGCCCCCACAATCGGCGGCATGGGGATATTCTGCCGGTCGGTTGCCTCCACCTCCTGTGGCGTATCCACAATATCCGCCAACCGTTCCAGGGATAAGGCCGTCTCCTGGAAGTTCTGCCACAACTGCACCAACCGCAACAGGGGACTGGTGGTGTAACTGGCAATGATCCGAAAGGCAATCAATTGCCCTAGGGTCAATTCCCCTTTGAGCACCAAAAACGCCCCCACCCACAGCAGCAACAACCCCGATAATTGGTGCAAAAAATGGCTCAGGGCGCCCGCCGTGGTGGAGGTAATCACCGTCTGAAACCCCGCACTCACATAGCGGGCATAACGGGTCTGCCATTCCCAGCGAGAACTTAATTCTAAATTTTGCGCTTTGACGGTTTGAATTCCCGATAACACCTCCACAAAATAGGCCTGGGTTTCCGCATTCCGTTCCGCTTTGGTGCGCAATTGACGGCGGATCATCGGGGCGGCCAACAGGGTCAGCAGGACAAACAACGGCACCGTCGCCAGGGCAATCAGGGTCAGCAGCCAACTGTAGACCACCATGACCACGATATAGACAACGGAAAACACCGCATCCAGCACCACGGTCAAAGCCGTACCCGTCAAAAATTGGCGAATCTGCTCCAATTCATTGACGCGGGTTGCCAATTCCCCCACCGGCCGGCGTTCGTAATAGCGCAGGGGCAACCGCAACAAATGGTCAATCACCGCCGCCCCCAACGTCATATCAATGCGATTGGTGGTATCCACAAACAAATAGGTGCGAATGGCACTCAAAACTGCCTCTGCCACCGCAATCCCAATCAGCAAAATCCCCAGGACATTCAGGGTACTAATGCTGTTTTGAACTAACACCTTATCAATAATGATCTGAATCATCAGCGGGTTGGCCAGGCTGAATAATTGCACAAAAAACGAGGCCACAAACACCTCCAGCAACACCCGCCGATACCGCCAAATCGACGGCCAAAACCAACTGAGGCCAAACCGGGCTTGGGGCGTATGCGCCGTCTTTTTCAGGGTCAGTAAGGTGACCTCATCCCCCACCGTGGCCAACCACTCGCTCGGTCGCCGCCGCACAATTCCCTGATCCGGCACTCCCAGCACCAACTCCTGCGGCGAGATGGCAAACAGCACCACCCATCGGCCCTGCCACTGCATCAGGGCTGGCGCTTCCACCCGGGTCACCAAGGGGCTGGGCACCTGCAACAACTGGGTGTCCATGCCCATCAACTGCACCACCGCCCCCAGCAATTGCGGCGTCACCCCCCCCATCTGTTGCCGCCTGCTTTCGAGCACCCGCCGCAGCAGCTCCCGGCGAAACGGCATCTGGAACCACTTGGCCACCATCTGCAGGCAGGCCAAGGTCCCGCCGATTTCCCCTTCCCCCCGCACGTAGGGGTAATCCGCACGGCTAGGGCCGACCCCGGTTTGGGCGCTCACGCCCGGCGCATAGGGCAACTCCGGCAACGGCGTCACCGGTGGAGGGGCCACGATGGCTGCCGGGGGCGACTCCGGGATGAGCGGCCCGACGACCCCCAACAACCGGCTGGGGCATTCCACCCGCAACGAAGGCGTTTGCAAATCCAACCAACCGGGCGCCCGATAGTTCCCCACCTGCCCCAAACTCAACCACCAGCGGCAATTGGGAATCTCCGGCAACACCAGCAGCCCCGGCGCCAAGCTGATCAATTTCACCTCCAACTGGCGCACCCACTCCCGCAGGGGCGTCTTCACCGTCTGCTCTGCCTGTTGGGCCAACGCCGCCCCGAGCAATTCCGCCCGTTCCACCGCCGTCGCTTCTTGACCAAAATAGTCCCGCCAGGCCGGTTGGGTCTGCCATAGTTCCCGGAACAAAGCCGCCGGTAGGGCCAACCCAATCGCCTCTTCGGCAGCAATCACCGTCTCGCTTGTCTGTTGGCGCAACGCCCCCAGCCAGCCCACCACCGCCCCCACTGCCAACCGCTCCAGCGTCACCAGCTTCTGACTGCGGGGGTCCAAAAACAGACAACGCGCCGCCCCTTGGTACAAAACAATCACATGGTCAGGGTTTTGGTTGGCGACGATGAGCGGTTGCCCCATCCGGTACTTCCAGGCCTGCACCTGCCCCAGCACCCGGTCGTGCAGGGACGCAGGCAGGGTCTGTACCAGGGGATGGTTCCGCAAAAACTCGTGAAATGGCGTCATAGGAGTTTTCCTGGGCAGAGTTGCTTTACTTGGTTATCCAGCCAACTGTGGAAGAGTTCATCCAACAGGTGTTGCCGGGTGGCTTCATCCAGTTGGGCAGGGAGAGATTGTTCCAGCCGCACCACCACCCACCAGTTGCCCAACTGCACCGGCGGCCAGACCTGCCCCGGTTGGCTGACCGAGAGCATACGGCTGAGGGTAGGATGCAACTTGCCCAAAGGCACAGGCCCAATCAGCCCGCCTGTGTTGGCCTCCGGCCCTTGGGAAAATTGCTTGGCCGCCTCGGCAAAGGACTGTTCCCCCTCGCTGATGCGGAAGTACAGTTCTTGGGCAATGCCGGGTTGGTGGGTGCGCAAAAGCGAATACACTACCCGGTCCAGGTGCGCCTTGCGTTGCAGGAAATAACTTTCCACCTCAGCGCCCCAGGTGGCCTCCTTGAACCGTTCCAACCGGTGGGGACGGCTGGCGACCCGCACCACCTGCTCCGGCGTCAGGGCATGGCGCGCCAACCAGGCCTGTTGCGCTTCAGGGTTTGTCACCTGCTGTTGCTCCCAAAACGCTTGTAGCCATTGGGCCTCCTCCTCCGGCGTGCAGGAAATGTCCCGCAGGGCTTGTTCCGTCACGATTCCCTGGATAAGGGGGATAAGCAGTTGATGTTCCGCCAGCGCCCGCAACAACTCCGCGGCTGTGAAAACCTGTTCCCCGACCTGTAAAACTGCCGTCGCGGTGGCCACATCCATCCCTTGGGTTGGTTCATCGTTCATCCTCGTCCCTAAGTTGGGTCCATGTTCAAGGTTTGACCTGCAAAGCCCCAGGCTGTCTGCGCGGTAGATGACTGGTAGTATAATCCAGCTAGTCCCTGACCTGAGAAAACCATGACTTGGAATGAAGGGTACGTTACCCAAATCCCCTACACACCCGGATTTTACCACCACCTTAGCCCTGCCAATTTGCATCTGGTTTTGTTGATGAAACGGGTGCAGGGGCTTCCTCTCCACCAACCCTTCACCTACTGCGAATTGGCCTGCGGCCTCGGCATGACCACAAATATCCTGGCTGCAGCCTATCCTCATGCCCAGTTCTACGGGACGGATTTTAACCCCACCCATATATTGCATGCCCGTACCATCGCCCAGGCGGCAGGACTGACCAATGTGACCTTTGCCGATAAAAGTTTTAAGGAATATCTGCATGAGGATTTGCCCCCCTTTGATTTTATTTGCCTCCACGGAATTTATAGCTGGATTAGCGAGGAAAACCGCCAGGCGATTGTGGAATTTATCCGCCAAAAACTCAAAATTGGCGGGGTAGTTTATATATCCTACAACACCATGCCTGGCTGGGCGATGATGGCGCCCCTGCAGCGACTGATGTTGCAATATAAGACGGTCACCAATACGTCTGTCGAGCAGCGACTCAACGGGGCACTCGAATTTTTAGAACAGATGAAAGCGACCAAAGCGGTCTATTTGCAAGAACCTAATGTTGTGAAACGTCTAGAGCGCCTCAAATCCCAAAATCGCTCCTATCTCATCCATGAATATTTCAACGAGCACTGGACGGCCCTGTACTTTGACCAAGTGCATCAGCAGATGGAACAGGCCAAACTCACCTACTTGGGTTCGGCCCACCTGATTGATAATATGGAGAATCTCAATTTCACGGCGGAAGCCATACAAGCATTGGCAAAAATTCCAGACCCGGTTTATCGGGAAGTGGTGCGGGATTTTTATCTGAATAATACCTTCCGCCGGGATGTGTATGTGCGGGGGCTGGAGTTCTTGAGTCCCGCCGAGCAAACCGAGGCATTTCGCCGGATGAAATTTATGTTGACCGTGGAGGTTGACCAAATCAAACTGGAACATCAAACCGCTTTGGGGAAATTGCAACTCCAGGAACATGTTTATCGGCCCCTCACCATGTGCCTCAAGGAAGAAGGCCCCCTCAGCCTTGCCCAATTAGAGGCCAAATTGAGTGCCCACAATATCCCGCTCCAACGTCTGATCCAAGCCTTGCTGGTCATGACCGGCATGAGTTATGCCCACCCGGTTGTCGAGGGGATTGAACCCACGCAGGCGCAGCAATTTAACCAGGCAATGATCCAGCGCTCACTCCACCACAGCGACGTGAATTTCCTGTGCAGTCCGGTGATTGGCAATGGCATTAGTGTCCCCCGGCTGGAGCAGTTGCTGTTGCTGGCAGAAGCTAAGGGCGAGCAAGGCTTAGAATTTGTCTGGCAAAATCTCAAAAATAGTGGGATGCGCTTTACCAAAGAGGGCAAAACCCTGGAAACTCCCGAAGAAAACTGGCAATTTTTACAAGAAAGCGCCCAAAAGTTTGCCCAGAATCGGCGACCGGTGTTGCGTCAGTTGGGTATTTGAGCATTCCTGATTCTCCCATTCTGAAAAAAACGGAGCAATAACAGCTTGTTCTGGGCCACATCCTGCGGGTGCGGCTCTTCTGAGTAACCCTGTGGTGATTCCTCAAGCCACAGGGGCTAATAAAGGGGCGGTCGTTATCGCCATGCCTTGAGAACCATTAAGGCTGTTTATACCCTGGTAAGGCGCTACGCTAAAGTTACGGCGAGTGAATACACCTGATATGGCAACCTCTGCGGGCGCCACGCCCCCCCTAGACGCCCTGGCCGGGTATCAGCGCCTGACCATTCATCCCCAGCAAAGGCAGGGGCAACAGGTGCATTTGACCCCGGCGCAAAGCCATTACCTGGGACGGGTGTTGCGGTTGTCACCAGGGGATGCCTTTATCGCCATGGACGGGCAGGGGCATTGGTGGCGGGCGCAGTTGCTCACCCCGACCCTGGCCCAGTTGGGGGAATTATTACCCATCTGGCGGGAACTGCCTGCCCCTATCGCCCTCCTGATGGGAATTCCCAAGGGGGATGGGATGGATCAGGTGGTACGGCAGGCGACGGAGTTGGGGGTGCGGCAGATTTGGCCGGTGCTCACGGAACGGACGCAGGTGCATCCGGGTTCTGGGCGGATGGAACGCTGGCGGCGAATTGCGACCGAAGCGGCAGAGCAGTCCTGGCGGCAATGGATACCGGAGGTGTTCCCGGCCCAACCTTTGGCCACGGCGGTTGTGCAGGTGGGGGCCATGCCCAAGTTGGTGTGCGCCCCGTCGCCGGAATTTCCCCATCTGGTGACCGTCCTGCCCCCGGAACCAACGGCCTTGGCGGTACTGATTGGGCCGGAGGGGGGGTGGAGTCCGGCGGAAATGGCTTGGTTGCAGGCCCAGGGGGGGCAGTGCGTGTCGTTGGGAAGACGGGTGCTCCGCACGGTCACCGCACCGGTCGTCGCGCTGGCCTTGATTGGGGCATCATGGGAACAGTACGTTGGCAGGGAGCGGCCATGACCGTCACTTACGCCCGCGCGTGGGATTTGTCGGATTTGTACCAAAGCCTGGAAGACCCCCGGCTGGACCAGGAGATGCAGGCGTTGCAGGCGCAGGCGGGACGGTTTCGGGAGACCTATCGGGGCAGGGTGGCGACCTTGACCCCGCTGGAGGTGCGCACGGCCTTGCAAACCTTGGAATCCCTGTGGGAACGGGTGGGTTATGTCTATGCCTATCCCGCGTTGATGTTTGCGGCAGATACGCAAAACCCCCGCGCTCGGCAACGGCTGGACCAGGTGATGCAGGCGGCGACGGCAATAGAAAATCAGGTGTTGTTTTTCTCCCTGGAATTGCAGCAATTACCGGCGGCGCAGTTGACCCAGTTGATTCAGGCACCGGTCTTGGCGGGCTACCGGCACTATCTGGAACGGCTCCGGGTGACCCAGCCCTACCGGTTGCCCGAGGCCGTGGAACAAACCCGCAACCAGGACAGTTTGACGGGACGGCAGGCGTTTATCCAACTGCGTTCTTTGCACCAAGGGGCCTTGACCTACCGCCCGGTGACCACCCCCGAAGGAACAACGGCGACCCTGGAGGCGGAATTGAGCGCCCTGCTGTTTCATGCGGATGCCCAGACCCGCTACCAGGCCTACACCAGCATCCGGGAGCGGCTGGCGGAACACAATTTGCTTTATGGGTATATTCTGAGTACGTTGGCGCAGGATCATCGCCTGGAAAACCAACTGCGGGGCTATCCCTCGACCCTGGCCAAGCAATTGCTGGCGGATGAGGTGCCCGAAGCCGTGTTTGCGGCCATCATGCAGGGTACGCGGGCGCGTTACGACCTGTTCCAACGCTATTACCGGCAAAAAGGGGAAGCGCTGGGGCAGAAAATTCGCACCTGTGATATGTTTGCACCCTGGCCGAGCCAACAGCCGGTGGACACCCGGATTGACTACGACCGGGGGATTGCACTGCTGCTGGGGGCGTTGGGGGAATTTAGCGACACCTATCGTCAGCGGGCGGAGCAATTTTTCCAGAAGCGGTGGGTGGATGCCCAGATGCGTCCCGGCAAGCAGGGGGGAGCGTTTTGTTCCTATGTGTATGGCAAGCACAGTTATCTGTTGCTTTCCTATGCGGATGATTACAACTCCCTGTTTACGCTGGCGCACGAGCTGGGGCATGGGTTGCATTTTGCTTGGATTGGGGAGGCACAGACCTATTTCAACAGCAATCCGCCGATGGTCTTGGCCGAGGTGGCGTCGGTGTTTAATGAGTTGCTGTTGCTGGATTATCTGCTGGCGCGGGCCAATGACCAACCGGCGTTGCAACGGCTGTTGTTGGTGCGCTTGATCGAGGACCAGTTGAATTTAATCTTCCGGCAGAGCACCATCAGCCGCTTAGAATTGGCAATTCATGAGCGGGCGACCCAGGGGAGTTTTGACCACGAATTTGTCAATCAGACCTGGATGCAGCTTTATCAGGAATTGTGCGGCGATGCGGTGGAAGTGCTGCCGGAACATCGGGTGGACTGGGCGCGCATCGGCCATATTTTTTTCAAGCCTTTTTACTGTTACCAATACACGGCATCCAGTGTGGTGAGTTTGGCCTGCTATCAGCAGTACCGGCAGCACGGGCGGGAGTTTATCCCAGGGTATTTGCAACTGCTCGCCAGCGGCGGTTCCCAGGAGCAGATGGAGGCGTTGCGGCAGTACGTGGGGGTGGATTTGACCCAGCCAGCGACCATTGACCGGGCTTTGGATACGGTGGCCGGGTTAATCGACCGATTGGAAGCCTCGCGGTGACCCTGGTAAGCTGGTACTATTCCTGAAAATTCCGGTGGTTTTGAAAACGGCAGTCATCACAGAAGAAAGCAAGTTGACCGCCCTGGTGCAAGCGGTGGAACAGGTACGGGCGGCCACGACAGCGGAACAGGTCTGGAGCCAAGCCGCCGCCTATCTGGGGCAGGAATTGCAGACCCATCTGGCCAGCGAGGGGCGTACTGGGTCGGTCTGGGTGTGGTTAGCCAGTTACGATGCCCTTCGGCAAATGCTGGTGGGCAAAGACGGGGTGGTGCCCAACCCCAGGGAGGAGGGAACCCTGCTGCGGCAACGGTTGGCGGTCACGGCGGGGGATGTGTGGCAGCGGGTCTTGCAGTCCCAAACGCCCCTGGATATTCCCGACTGGAGCAAGGAGCCGAAGTTGGGGGAATGGGCCACTAAAATGCAACGCCTGCGCCCGGTGGGAGTCACCCTCTACCCGCTGCCAGGGGGAATGGGGGTCGCTTGGTTGGGGATTCCCCATTGGGGCGCGGCGCTGCGCCCGGATGGCAAACTGCGGGTGCGGCTGTTTTTGGCCGAAATGGAGCAACAGTTGCGCCGCTTGACGGAGCAGCACCACCGACAGCAGAGCCGCCAAGGGGGAGAATTTCTGACCCAGGTGATGCTCAAGTGCCGTCCCCAGAGCAGTTATGAGGAACGTCTGGCCCTCATGGCCGAACAGGTGCATCAGGCCCTTGGGGCGGACCAAACCCTGGTGTATGCCTACGACGAACGGGCGAATCACTTCATCCTCAAAACCAGCGCCCCCCGGTTGCGACGGGAGGAGGTGGTGCCCGTGGCGATGGTCCAGGGCTTGTACCAAAATCTCGTGCTGGGGGAATTGGTGGTGATTAACGATGCCAGCCAAGCCGAGCGCATCCCCATCAGCCTCCAGTTTTGGCAGCAGTACAATGCCAAGGCGTTGTTAGCCGCTGCTATTTTGGCGCCCGCATCCAAGCAGTTGTTGGGGTTTTACTGTTGTCTTAGCCGCCAGCCCCGGAATTGGGAGCCTTTTGACAAATCGGTTCTGCAAGGGGTGGCCCAGTTGGCAGCCATGCTCTCACCCCTGGCAGAATTGAGCCAAACGCTGGCGCGGCTGGAAACGGAGCAAAAGGTGTACTTGGGCGTAGCGCAGGCAGTTTATGGGGCCGGTGACTGGCAACAGGCGCTCAAAACCGCCGGTCAAATTTTGGATCAGCATTTGCCGGGGGAGCGATGGTTGCTCCTGCACCAAAATCCCGACAGCCGCCATTATGAAATCGTGTACCAAAGCTATAAAAAACGGCCTTTGGTAGGGCCTTTAGCGCCCTTGCACGAATTGGACCAGGATTTACTGCGCCAGGGGGAGGTCGTCATCACCGTACCCAACTGGCAAACGGAATTGAAACTCATGACCTGGCGACAAACCCTACAAAACCAAGGGGTGCAAGCGGTGTTGGCAGCCAATGCCCTGCCGGCACAGGACCCGCACATTCTCCTGGTTTTGACCCAAAACCAACCCCACTATTGGAGTCCCCGCGATTGCCAGTTTGCCCAGGCGGTGGCGCGGCAACTGGGAACGGTGGTGCGCCAATGGTATTTACAACAGTCCTACGAATCCCAAACCCGTTGGTATCGGGCGCTGGTGCGGGGCTTGGAACTCCTGGATCAACCCCAGGCGTTGGTGCAACATCTGGCTGCCGCTTTCTCCCTGCCGCAGGTGGCCTTGGTGACTTGGACGGCCGGGGCAGGACAGGTCGTAGCGGCCAATCCCCACCACGACGCCCTGACGGTCAACGTGCATGACCCCATTTCGGTTCCCGATGACCCTCTTTTGCAGCGGGTGATGGCGCAACGGGAACCTTGGTTGCAAAGCGGGGTGGAATTGGAACCGGCGACCCGCCGCTGGTTGACGGGAGCAGGCATTGACCAGGTGTTTGCCTTGCCCCTTGGGGAACCTGTTCAGGGAGTGCTGGTGCTGTTGGATACGGCGCAACAAACCTGGCCGCCCGCTTTGCTCCAGGTGGTGCAGGCCTTGGGGAGTGCTTTGGGGCGGGAACTGACCTGGAACCAACGGCTACAGCACTTAGAGCGGGCGTATCTGCACCTGGTGAGTCAAAACTGGCAACGGCAATGGCGCTGGCAGGAGTGGGCAACGGCGGTGGGCAGCCTAACGCCGGAGGAATTCCCGCAGCAGTGGCCGGAGAAACAGGCCCAAGCCACCTGCTGGCTCAGTCCCGATGTCACCCTGCATCCCCAGCCTGTGTCCCTTTCGGGTCTCCTGCGCCGGGCCTCTGCCCGTGTCAATGACCTAATCAACCAAAGCAAGGTCTGGTTTCGGGTGCATCAATCCGGGCTGGAAAAGGCGCAAATTTTGGGGGATGGGGAATGTTTGGAGTTGGTTTTGGCAGAATTGCTGCGGTTTGCCTGCCAACGCTCTCCCCAGGAAGGACGGGTGGATATTTGGTGTCAACCGGTGCAAGGCGGGGTGGTGGAGGTGGCGATTACCGACTACGGCCCGATGTCCGTAAGTCTTCTGGAACTGCTGCGCCCGGGCCAGCCCGACCCGTTGGGCAACGGCGTCTTGGACCATTCCCCGGCGCGGGAGTTATTCCTGTGTCGGTTCCAGGTGCAACAGATGGGCGGCGATATTTTCTACGAAAAACTCCCCGACAATCGCTTTTCGAGCCGGTTATGGTTACCCCTGGCCCTTTGAGCTGGCGGTGGTTGCTGGGCTTGACCGGACTGGCGTTGCTGGTCTGGCTAATTGGTTTGGACAACGTACCGCTTCGGGATGTGGATGAAGGTCAGGTAGCGCTGGTGGCACGGGATATTTTTTGCACCGGCAATTGGCTCTTTCCCACCCGCATGGGGGAACCCTACCTAAACAAACCGCCGTTGGTGCATTGGCTTACTGCGCTCAGCTATCGCTTAGGGGGCATTACCGACTGGACCAGCCGTTTCCCTGCCGCTGTGGTCAGTAGCTTGGCCGTGCCGGGGATGTACCTGCTGGGACGACAGGTGTTGGCCAAGGAAGTTGCTGCCCGCTGGGCTGCCCTGGTGTTTTTGACCCTGCTGCCGGTGGTGCGGCATGGTCGTCTTGCCATGTTAGACGGCACCGTTGTAACGGGCTTAGTGTTTTTGCTGATTGCCACCGCCGGTACCCGCTATGAACCCCGCTGGAGTTGGGGGATGGGATGCCTGCTGGGAATCATCGCCCTGACCAAGGGATTAATTGCCCTGCCCTTGGGGGTAATTGCTTTAGCGTTTTTAGCCTGGGAACAGCCTCGCACCTTCCCAAACCCATCGTTTTGGGTGGGTTTATGGCTAGGAATGCTCCCCGGTTTGAGTTGGTTTTTTGCCCAAATGGCTCACTATGGCGCCACCTTTTGGCAAGGGCATTTCCTCGACCAAAGTCTGGCCCGCGCTTGGGAAGTGGTGGGAGGGGAACCGGGGCCGCCTTGGTATTATGTGCAACATTTATTTTTTCACAGTTGGCCGTGGTTTTTGTTTTGGCCGGGGGGATTGCTTTTGGCTTGGCGCAAACGTCACGAATCCTGGGCAAAACTAAGTTTATTGGGCACGGGCATATTTTTAGGCATTATTTCCTTGATGACAACAAAAATCCCCTGGTATGTGATGCCTATTTATCCTTTTTTTGCGCTAAATGTTGGGGCAAAAATAACCCAAATTTGGCAGAACAAAACTGTCCCGCCCCGCTGGTGGTTGTATGTATTTGGGTTTTTAACTTTTGGGGCCACAGGTGCAGGTATTTACTATGGGTTTATGGCAAAGCAATTCGACCTCGCAGGTGTGTTATTGGTCCTAGCCATAACGTTTGGGGGAACTACCTTTTATTACTGGCAACAAAAGCGGCAATTTTTAGTGGTTTTAACCGGGGGATTTTATCTAGCTCTGGTGGCATTTATGGCAACGCCACACTGGAACTGGGAGTTAAACAATTCGGAATTTGCCGTGAAACCGGTTGCAGCCCTCATTCGCCAATTTGTACCTCCCGGATATAACGTTTATCTCTCTCGCCATCACAGCCGCCGCACTTTAGATTTTTACAGCGGCAGGCGGGTAGAAGCCCACAGCAAAGAAACCCTGGAACGTCTGTGGAAAGAGAAACCGGTACGCCCATTTATATTATTAAAAAACCAGGAATTAGACCAGGTGAATTTGCCCAATCATCGTATCTATGGTCAGACCGAACACTACACTTTAGTTGGGCCAATGATTGCCCCCCCAACCCAAGCAGATGCACCTACTTGCCCCTTACCCAAATTATAAATATAAACTCTGATCTAGAGGGGGATGCGTCCGGTAGTGAGCAATGTATAGCCTACTGTTAACGCCAATAATGAGAGGAACAATTGCCACAAACTGGTAGGTTGCAAAACCGCTTGACCACTGGCAATGATCAACACAATCGCGATGACAATTGGCAGCAGTCCCCAACTTTTCGCATCGCTAGGGAGCAAAACCAACATGAGCACCCCAGCGGTGAGGGCAAGCACTGACCCATCGGCAGCGATACCCCGCCAAAAATAGGGAGAGGCTTGGGTGGTGAAAAAGATGTTTTCCCCCAGCATATAAATGCCCCAGAGGGTCAAACCTAAACCAATCAATCGCAGAAGAAAATTCATCGCACTAATGGGTTTTAGGTGTATGGTGACCCAATACAGACTACGTTAGCACGCCTCAAACATTTACCCATGCAATTTTTATGTATATTAGAAAGCAATGCTCATTACACGCCACCCATATATTCCCCCCACAATTGGGCGGCCAGACCGCTACTTCCCCGTGTGGGTTGATTGTTATCATTTCCCAGCCAGATGCCCGTGACCCACGCCCCCGGCACATACCCCACAAACCACATATCCCGCGCCTCGTTGGTGGTGCCGGTTTTGCCCGCTTCCCCCCGCCCCAAAAACGCTGCCCGTCCCGTGCCACTGGCGACCACCGTTTGCAACATGCTGGTTAAAGTAGCCGCTACTTCCGGCGCGATGACCGATTCCCCAGCAGGACTGCGGTAAATTTCCCGGCAGGTTTCCGGGCGGTTGATGTCTGTACAATCGCTGCTATCTCGGATACGGGTGATTGCATGGGGTCGGTGTTTTACCCCCTGGTTCGCCAAAGCGGTAAAGGCCCCGGTCAATTCCCAAGGAGTGACTTCACTTTGTCCTAACACCAAACCGGGGACAGGGTTCAAAGGCGATGCGATCCCCAACCGTCTGGCCCACTGCACCACCGCCGCCAACCCCACCTGCTGCGCCAGCCGCAACGCCACCACATTTTCCGAAAGGGCTAACCCCTGGGTCAAATCCAACGGCGCACTGCCAGAACGACACCCCGCAAAGGACACCCCCTGCCAGACCAACGGGGTACATTCATAGGTGGTGCTTGGGGAAATCCCCTGCTCCAGCGCCGCCCCATAGACAAAAACCTTGAACACAGAACCCGGTTGTCGGCGGGCTTGCGTAACGCGATTGAATTGACTTTGTTGGTAATTTTTACCGCCCACTAATGCTTTCACTGCGCCGGTGCGGGCATCCAGCGTGACCAAGGCGCCCTGGTCAAAATTGTAGGTTGGCCCGTAAGTGGCGACAAAGCGGGCCAGATGCTCTTCCGCCCGTTTTTGCATATGGATATCCAAGGCAGTGTCAATGATAAAGTTCCCTTCCTCTGCCAGACGTTTGCCCAGCAGGGACTCCAGTTCTGCCAGCACCGTGTCGTAGAAGTAGGGGGCAATGGTGCTTTGTAGATTTCTGGTCGCCTGGGGGCTAATTTCAATCCGGGAACGCCGTGCCCGTTTGGCCTCCATCGCCGTAATCATCCCCTGGGCTTCCATCCGGTCAATCACCCGGTTGCGTAACGCCAAGGCCGTGTCGTAGTCCTTGACCGGGTTGAACCGATTGGGGGCCGGGAGCATCCCCACCAAGGTCGCCGCCTCCGCCAAGGTCAAATCCCGGGCAGATTTCCCAAAATAGAACTGCGCCGCATCCTCAAACCCATACCCCGCCACCCCCAAATACACCTTATTTAAGTACACCGTGAGGATGGTTTTTTTATCGTAGTGGGCTTCGAGTTTCAGTGCCACCACCATTTCCCGCAACTTGCGACCGGCAGAATCTTCTGTGCCCACATATTCCCGGAACAGACTGCGCGCCACCTGTTGGGTGATGGTGCTTGCCCCTTCCCGCACTCCGCCGCTGAGCAGGTTGATGCCCAAGGCCCGCACCACCCCAATTGGGTCTACGCCCGGATGCCAGTAAAAACGGCTATCTTCGGAAGCGATCACCGCCTTGGGCAGGTAGGGAGAAAAGTCCTCCAAGCGGGCCAACTCGCGGTGGTTTTGGTTCCAGGGCGAACGCAGGGGGGTGCGTCCATCCCCAGATAAGATGACCAAGGGTCCCTGAGTGCCTGCCGGCAGGGGCGTGACGTCAAATTTCTGCCATTCCACCGCCACCCAGCCTACGGCCAGGGCTAGCCCACACCCAATGACCCATAGGCTGTAGCCCACCGCCTGCCAGTACCAAGGGGGAGGGTCCACATACACCAATTGCACCACCGCGGCCAACTCCGGCGGCCCCAAGGTGAGGCGGTCCCCATGCCGCAGGGTGTGTTGTTGAATTGGCCGCCGCCCCCGGTAAATGCCATTGGTGGATTTTTGGTCCAGCAACACATACCGCCGCCCCCGCCGTTGGAGCAACGCGTGCACCTGGCTGACCAACTCCGACCGCACAGGAATATCGCAACTGCGGCGACTGCGCCCGATGAAATACCGCTCCCCCACCAAGGGCACCACTTCCGGCTGCGGGCGGTCTGGATAGTAGATATAGAGCTGGGGCACCCGCGCCTGGGGCTTCAAGGCGGCTTTACCGGCATAAAGGGTTTGGAGCAATTGACTCAATCCCAAGCGGGAAGGATCTGCCATAGGCTAGGCGAAACGGTGGTGCAAACCCTAGATGTATAATCCATGTATTGTAGCGAGCGTGGCTGCTTGCCCCTCAAAAATACAGCCCAACAGGTTCATGGGCGATTTGCCCTATGGACGTTCTCAGGGACTCCCGCAGTTCCCCGATAACTGCCTTGACGCTGAAAACTCCTTGCCACGCCCACCGCCTGAAGGGGATTTTTATGTATAGCTAGGTAGGTTAAGGTTGTCGCCTTAAGATTCATGGCTACGCCGGGAAACCAATGTGGGGTTACACCCGGCGGCCTATATCATTCAACCTTTGTATGCTTAGCTATAGCCCACAAAGGATGGGTCAAGGTGTTGTCAAAACGCCCCTAGACAGCCCCCTTACGTTAGGGCGGTGGTTGCTACCTAGGTTCCCCTGGGGAGGAAGATGGCCGGGGTTTGCGCTAAGATAAGCAAGCACTTTGATTGGCAGGCAGTCCCGATGGTTCATGCCGTCCTGGAGCGGATCATGGATTTGGCACGCCCCCAGGCAGAGGGGGTGGAAATTTATTACCTGCGTACCTACAGTCAGCCGGTGCAGTTTGAAAATAATCGCCTCAAGTCCCTGACCAGTAAATCGGTCGAGGGGGTGGCCCTGCGGGTGATTCGGAACGGGCGGTTGGGGTTTGCTGCCAGTACGGATTTGACGCGTTTGGACGATTTGGTGGCGGCGGCTCTGGAGACGGCGACCATCGGCGACCCGGCAGAGATTGAGTTTGCTCCGGCGCAACAGCTAGAAGACAGTCGCCCGCCGGTGGCTTTGCCCAGCACTGAGACGTTGGTGGCGATTGGTAAGGATTTGGTGGCGCGGGTGCATGACTACAACGCCGAGATTTTGGTGGATGTCAGTCTGAATCCGGCCTGTGGCGAGGTGTATATCCTTACCCATACCGGCGCTCAGGCCCATTATCGGCGGCAGTCGCTCAGCGCCAGCTTGGGGGGCAATTGGGTGCGGGGAGAGGATTTTTTGCAGATTTATAGCTATGACGTGACGGATGGTCACCCCCCGGATTACGACCGCCTGTTGCAGGAGCTGATTCAAAAATACACCTGGGCGGAAACCACGACGACCATTACCCCTGGGGCGCTGCCGGTGTTGTTTACCCCTAGGGCGGTCGCCAGTGTCTTGGCCGGGTTGTTTGAGTCCATGTTGTCGGGGCAGGCGGTGGTGCAACGGGCAACGCCGCTGGCGGATAAGGTGGGGCAGCGGGTGTTTGACCCCCACTGGACGGTGCGGGAGGAGCCGACGTTGGGGGTGAGTGCCCGCCGGTTTGACGATGAATGTACGCCGACGCAAGCCCAGACCTTGATTGACCAGGGGGTCGTGCAGGGCTTTTATTGGGATAAACTCTGGGCGCAGCGGGCGGGGTGTGTTTCTACCGGCAATGGCTATCGCAGCGGTCTATCGCGACCGGGGGCGGAGTTGGTGAATGTGTGCATCGAGGCGGGGGACACGCCCTACCAGGCATTGCTGGCCCAGATGACCGAGGGGGTGATCGTGGACCAGGTGTTGGGGGCAGGGCAGTCCAACCAGTTGGCGGGGGAATTTTCCGTGAATCTTGACCTGGGCTACCGGGTGGTGAATGGAGAGATTGTCGGGCGGGTGAAAAATACGATGGTGGCAGGCAGTGTGTTGGAAGCGCCCATCCAGGCCCTCAGCCAAGAACGGGAATGGGTCGGCAGTAGTGTGCTTACGCCTGCGATTTTGTTTGCCCGTCTGGGGGTGGCGACCCGGAATTAAGCCCACAGGCGGCCACCAAAGCCTGGGTATAGGGGTGCTGGGGCTGGTCAATTACCCTTTGGGCGCAGCCGTATTCCACAATCTGCCCCTGCCGCAACACGGCAACCCGATGGCAAAACTGCCGCGCCACCCGCAGATCGTGGGTAATCAAAAGCAGCGTCAACCCCCATTCCCGCCGCAGTCGGTCTAAAAGTTGCAAGATTTGTACCTGTACTTGGGCATCCAACATACTCACGGGTTCGTCGCAGACCAACACCTGGGGACGCACAACCAACGCCCGCGCAATCGCCACCCGCTGCTGTTGCCCGCCGGAGAGTTGGTGGGGATACCGAGGCAGGTATTGTTCCGATAGCCCTACCTGGGTCAAGGCATCCCGCACGATGGCCGCGGCCTTTGCCCCTTGGGCCAAGCGGTGAATGCGTAGCGGCTCCTGCAGAATTTGCGCGACGGTCAACAGGGGATTCAAGCAAGCGCGCGGGTCTTGGAAGATGATTTGCAAATGGCGGCGGTAGGGGCGAAATTGCCGCCAAGTAAGCGGGATAATATCCTGCCCTTGCCAGTACACATGGCCTTGGGTGGGCGGGATTAGTTTGAGAATAATTCGGGCGCAGGTGCTTTTCCCAGAACCGGATTCGCCCACCAGCCCCAGGGTTTCCCCCGGTTGCAGACTGAAATCTACCCCGTCTAAGACTGTTAACCGGGGCACAGGGCGCCAGCCCAGCAGGTGGAGGGGATGTCGTGCTGGGAGTGGGTAGGACTGTTTTACCCCTTGGACGACCAAACAGGGGGGCGCTTCCCGGAGTGGGGGAACCGTCAGCGTCAGGCGCGCCCCACACAGGGCTTGGGTGTAGGGGTGTTGCGGTTGCGTTAACACGTGGGCGGTCATGCCCTGCTCCACAATCTGTCCCTGGTGCATCACGGCCACCCGCTGGCAATAGCGACTCACCAGATGCAGGTCGTGGGAAATGAGGATTAACGTCGGTGCCAAACGGACGAGCAAGGCCAGAATTTCTGCCCCGACGGTGGCATCCAAACTGGTGGTGGGTTCATCGGCAATCACCAACGAAGGACGCAACAGCAAGGCCAGGGCAATCCCCACCCGCTGGCGCATCCCCCCGGAAAGTTGATGGGGATATTGCCCCCAACAGCGCTCCGGCAATTGCACCGCCTGCAACATGGCTAACCCCGTCGCTTTGGCCTGGGCTGGGGTCATCCGTCGGTGGGCGTTGAGGGTTTCTTGCAGGTGTTGTCCCACCGTCAGCAAAGGGTTCAAGCGGGTCATGGGGTCTTGGAACACCAGCCCCACCTGTTCTCCCCGCAGGTGACGCAGTTGGCGGGGGGACAAGGTCAAAACATTCACCCCGTCTAACACAATTTCCCCTTGCACCCGGCTCCCCTGGGGCAACAGCCGCACCAACGCCCGGCCCAACGTGGATTTGCCGGAACCGGATTCCCCCACCAACCCCAAGCGTTCCCCCGGCGCCAAAGTCAGGCACACATCCTGCAAGGCCCAGGGGGAATCGGGATAGGCGACCCACAGATGCCGTACCGCGAGCAAAGGCTGTTGATTCATGCCATCCCAGGGGATAGGGGTCGTTCTCCAGTATGGCGCGGGTGGGCTTCCCGAAGGATGCTGAGATTGGCTCAAGCCATCTTAAAAGTCAACCCGACGGTTGGCAATCAATCCGCCCTGCCAATCTCGCATCACCCCTGTACCTACTCCAATTCCTCCGCCAAGAGTTCCCCCAAAGCCCGGCGGGTACGCTCGGTAAACACCTTCACATCCACCGTGCGGAGTAACGCAGCCGCCGTCAAGAGTAATACCATTTGCGTCGCAAATACCGGCACATAGGCCCAAAAACTCTCCGCCCCAAACCAGCGGTTCCCCAATTCCAGCAATCCGCCACCGCACAAGGTCGCCAACGCCCGCGCCAACGCCTGCGCCAGGCCCCACGCCCCGATAAAGGTCCCGGCGGTTTCTGCCAGGGTTAAATCCAGCATCAGGGTCAAAGCCCCCGTGGTCGTCACCCCTGAGGCCACCCCAAAGGCAAACACCATCAGGGTAAACAGCCACACCTGCCCCACCCAACCTGCCAACATCATTCCCAAAAATCCCAAAGCCGCCAAACCACAGCCCAAGACCGTCGTCGGACGTTTGCCCAAGCGCGGCACCACCCAAAACCCCGTCACCCCCAAGCCCAACAGGGTCCCCATGCCCCAATAGGCATTCAACCGGGTCGTGGCGGCAATGGGCATGGCAAACACCGTCCCCCCGTAGGGTTCCAGCACCGGTTCTTGCATGAATAGGCCCAACGTCATGCACAGCAAAAAGCTAAAAAATAAACCGGTTTGTGGACTGGCCGTCAACACCCGCAAGGCCCGCCCCAGGGTAATTTGGTCCTCCCGTTCCACCACCTGGGAGCGCAACCGATAGCGCGAAAAGCGCCGCTCTATCCCGGCGGTGGCCAACACCGCCAACCCCACCACCGCCAACGGCACCAGGGTAAACAGCCAGTTCACACTCGCCTGTACCACCGCCGCCGCCGCATCCAATTCCACCTGTTTGAGCAAGCTACCCCCGACAACCGCACCCGCAATAATGCCCACCATCAACAGGGACCAGACCACCCCCACCAACTGGGAGCGGTTATCTTCGTCGGAAATATCCACCAACAGCGCCGCAAACGGGGTAGAACTGGCGCTTACTGCCAAGCCATACAGGGCAAACCCCAGCCCCAACAGCGCCACCCATGCCCAGGTGACCCAGGTCCAGCCCAGGGCTATCTGCGCCGCCACCTGCCAGGTGATTTGCACCACCCCCCAGGCCAACAGAGCAAACGCCCCGGCCCCCAGCCACACATAGCCCGTGCGGTGCATCCCCCCCACCGGATAGGCGTCCGAAAGTTGTCCAAACCACACCCGCGCCGGCGCCACCAACTGGTGCATGGCGATCACCCCTGCCGCCACCAACGGGGGAATCCCCAACTCAGCAATCATGACCCGGTTAAGAATTCCCAACATCAGCACCGACATCATCCCCAACCCCGCCTGGAATAACCCCAGGCGCACCATCGTCAGCAACCCAATGCGGGGATACTCACCCATACCCCTACCCCAGTTCCCAGCGTTTCTCCATAGCCTAATTCATTATGAACGATGCCATCCCCACCTGTGGGACATCCGCCAACCAAGCCTGCCAAACCCGCTTCCCCAAACCGCATCCCCCTTCCAACCCTCGGAGAACTGAATTTTTGCGGTCGTTGAGGACATTCCCGTACTTAGCTGGAAAAGATAATGAGCGCTGATCCCCCTGAACAAATTCAGCAAATTGATAAAAAAATTTCTGTGCCAAGCACCCTAACCATCACTTTTTCCCCAGCAAATAATACACCCGCATCTCGCCTTTTCCCTTCACCGGAATTAGCCCCCGTTCCTCCAGGACAAACGCATCTTTGAGGTGCTGGTAGGTCGCTTCCGACACCTGAATCGTGTTGGGATTGCCCACCATTTGCATCCGGCTGGCCGTATTGACCGTGTCGCCCCACAGGTCATAGATGAACTTTTTCGTGCCGATGACCCCTGCCACCACCGGCCCTGTGTGAATGCCAATTCGCACCCGCAACAGGTGTTTGGTGTGTTCATCGCCCTGGAGGACCTGCAAAATGTCTAGGGCAAAAGCGGCCACCGCCTGGGCGTGTCCCGGAAAAGGGGTAGGCAAACCACCGACGGCCATGTAGGCATCCCCGATGGTTTTGATCTTTTCTAGCCCGTGCCGTTCCGCCAGCCAGTCAAACCGGGAAAACACCGCATTGAGCAAAGCGACCACATCCTGGGCAGGCATCCGCGCCGCCAAAGAAGTGAAATCCACAATATCGGCAAACACCACCGTAACCGAGGGAAAATCATCGGCAATCACCTGTTGTCCCTGCTTGAGGCGTTCGGCTACCGGTTTGGGCAGGATATTCAGGAGCAAACGCTCGGATTTTTCCTGCTCCAACTGCAACAGCCGGTGCTGTTCATCGAGGGATTTCAGGGCCTGCGCCAGGTCAACCGTCAACTGCCGTAATTCCGCCTCCTTGGCCTTGCGCTGGTCCATTTCGTACTTGAGCCGCAAACTTGCCCGCACCCGCGCCAACAACTCGATTTGATGGGGGGGTTTGACAATGTAATCGGTTGCTCCGGCTTCAAAGGCCGATTCCAGGTCAGCCACCTCCACACTGGCAGTCACCATAATAATCGGAATATCGTGCAAAGCAGGCTGGCTTTTGATGTGGCGACAGGCTTCGATGCCGTTAAGCAGAGGCATACTCACATCCATCAAAATCAAATCCACCGGTTGCTGCTGGAGCAATTCAAAAGCCGCCAAGGCATGGTCACAGGTGTAAATTCTTTGAAACCCCGCAGCGGTCAAAATTGCCACCAGCGACAGCCGTTGGGACGGGGAATCATCCACAATCAAAATTCCCATCGTCTGCAAACGGCTGTTTGAGATGGCAGACTCCATAACCCCCCAAGCGAGCAGTTAGCCTCTGCTACGTCCAGGGTATCCCAAGCCCCCGAACCCCAGCCGTTCCCTTCAGATTTTTTCCGGTTCATTACCGGAATTTAACCTTGGGGGGCGGGGCTTGCCGGTACACTAAAAAGCAGTGAGCCAAGAGGAATGCCCATGCTCTTTGAGAGTGCCCCGCAACAAGCCTGCTACGAAAAAATCCGTCCCTGGATGCAGGAATTATTCGGCGACAAGGTACAAATCCGGGAAGACCTGCCCATTTTCATCATTCCCCGCGGTTCGGCCTACGCGGCGGTGGAAGTATTACCTTGGACCGAAGACGATGCCATTGTGTGTACGTGGTCCTATGTGGTCAAAGGCGCCGAACTCAAACCGGAACTGTTGCAGTACCTTTTGCGCAAAAATACGGAAATTCCCTTTGGCGCCTTTGGCATTGACGAGGATGGGGATATTCTCCTCGAACACGCGATTGTGGGTTCCACCTGCGACCGCAAGGAACTGGAGACTTCGGCGAAATCCATTATGGAAATGGCCGACCGCTACGACGATGAAATTTCGGCCCTCGCCGGGGGACAACGCGCCGCCGACCGTTTGGGAGTACAAGCCTAAACCATTGCCGGTTCAGGCAGTGGCAGCGGGGGTCACACCCTAGCGGCAATTGCTGCCCAGGTGCAGGTTGGGCAAGGGATGCCAGGGCAAAACCTTTGACACTCCCACGGCCTAAAGACGGGGGATGCTGACGCAGTCCCCGAACGGACGCGCAAAGGCGCCGTCAAAACACCCCTACAGAGTTCCTTAAGATTCTGCTCACTTTACTGTTCGCGTCAGCGGGGACGCACCGGTCGGGTTTGTCACCGTCGTAGGTGCAAGGCCGACGGCCCGCTCAAGCGACTCCCTGGGAACGCTACGCCTCATTGATACTTAATAACATCGGTAAAAAACTAAAGTTGCTTAAAGGCTTTTCCACCCCGTAGTACGGAGCTACCAAGTAATCCTGCGGTGTGATGGAATAAATTTTTGACAATAAATAGCATATTTGCCTACGGGGTAGAATTGCTTTATCGTGGTCAACAGTTTGATGGTTTTGGCGTTGGCTTGGCGGCATGAAATTGGTGCGTTACCTGCATACGGCACTTACGGTCAATGACCTGGAACGCTCCCGGCATTTTTACGGCGAGCTTTTGGGTCTGACCCCAGTGCCACGGGATATGTCCTTTCCTGGGTGTTGGTATGAACTGCACGGCGTGCAAATTCATTTGATCCACCAACCCCACCCACCCCTGCCTTTGGCCGACCCTGACCGCTGGGGACGCAATCCCCACTTGGCTTTGGCCGTAACCGATCTAACTCAGGCGGCCCAGGAATTACTGTCTGCCGGGTATCCGGTGCAACCGAGCAGTTCTGGGCGGGCGGCCATCTTTACCCAGGACCCGGATGGTCATGTCATCGAACTTAACCAGTGGGAACCCGAACCCCGTCCTGACCGTCCGTAGGTTTCACACATGGCAACATGCTCCCTCAACCCCTGAGCTACAGTACAATATGATTGGCTATAGTTGTTTTACGGCAACGGTTTTTGGTCGTACCCTATGCTGACCCTTGATGCACCGGCGGGCGGCTTTTACCAGGATATGCCGCTTACCTTTCCCCGGCGGCGCACCCGTCCGGTTCAAGTCGGCGATGTGACCATTGGCGGGGATCATCCGGTGGTGGTGCAGTCGATGATCAACGAGGACACGCTGGATGTGGAAGGGTCGGTACGGGCAATACGACGGCTGCATGAGATGGGCTGTGAAATTGTGCGGGTGACGGTACCCAGTTTGGCCCATGCCCACGCGGTCGCAGAGATTCGCAAACAATTACAAAAGCAGTATAAGGATGTGCCCTTGGTGGCGGATGTGCATCACAACGGCATGAAAATTGCCTTGGAGGTGGCCAAGCACGTCCACAAGGTGCGGATCAATCCGGGGTTGTATGTGTTTGAGAAGCCCAAGCCCAACCGCACGGAATATACCCAAGCGGAGTTTGATGAAATTGCGGAGAAGATTCGGGAGACGTTGGCGCCGTTGGTGATTTCCTTGCGGGAGCAGGGGAAAGCCATGCGCATTGGGGTGAATCATGGCTCTCTGTCGGAGCGGATGTTATTTACCTATGGGGATACGCCGGAGGGCATGGTGGAGTCGGCGCTGGAATTTATTCGCATTTGTGAGTCGTTGGATTTTCGCAATTTGGTGATTTCCCTGAAGGCGTCGCGGGTGCCGGTGATGTTGGCGGCCAACCGGTTGATGGTCAAACGCATGGAGGAGTTGGGGATGGATTATCCCTTGCATTTGGGGGTGACGGAAGCGGGTGATGGGGAGTACGGGCGGATCAAGTCCACGGCGGGGATTGCGACGTTGTTGGCAGAAGGGATTGGGGATACGATTCGGGTGTCGTTGACGGAGGCGCCGGAGAAGGAGATTCCCGTGTGCTATGGCATTTTGCAGGCGTTGGGGTTGCGCCGGACGATGGTGGAGTATGTGGCTTGTCCTTCCTGTGGCCGGACGTTGTTTAACCTGGAGGAGGTGCTGCACAAGGTGCGGGAGGCGACGAAGCATTTGACGGGGTTAAACATTGCGGTCATGGGGTGTATTGTCAACGGGCCGGGGGAAATGGCGGATGCGGACTACGGTTATGTGGGGAAAACGCCGGGGGTGATTGCGCTGTATCGGGGGCGGGAGGAGATTAAAAGGGTGCCGGAGGAGGAGGGGGTCACGGAGTTGATCAATTTAATCAAGGCGGATGGACGTTGGGTAGAACCACATACACAAGGGGATGGCGCATGAGGCAGGGCAAATGGCCGCCGGAGGTGGCGCGGGGTGTAGCGATTGGGGCGACGGTCACGGCAGCAGCGGGGTTGCTGGCGGCGGGGGCAGGTAACCAGAGTTGGGCGGGCCTCAAAGAGAGTCCCAAGCAGTTGGTGGATGAGGTCTGGCACATCATCTACCGGGACTACGTGGATGGTTCGTTCAACAAGACGGATTGGAAGCAGGTGCGGCAGCAGTACCTTAGCCGGGAGTACAGCAGCAAGGAGGAGGCTTACAAGGCCATCCGGGAGATGCTGGAGAAGTTGGGCGACCCCTACACCCGGTTTATGGACCCGCGGCAGTTTGCCAATTTGCGGGTGGATACGTCCGGGGAGTTGACGGGGGTGGGGATTCAACTGGCCCAAGAGGAGAAGACGGACCGTTTGGTGGTGATTGCCCCGATTGAGAATACGCCGGCGTCGCGGGCGGGGATTTTGCCGCGGGATTACATTGTTTCGATTGACGGGCGCAGTACCCAGGGGATGGACATCAACGAGGCGGTGTCGCTGATCCGGGGGCGGCCAGGGACGACGGTGCAGTTGGTGATTGAGCGGGATAAAAAGTTGCTTACGTTTACCTTGAAGCGGGAGCGGATTGAGATTCATGCGGTGCGCCATGAGGTGAAAGAGACGCCAGCGGGGAAGGTGGGGTATATCCGCATGACCCAGTTTAACGGGAATGCTGCGCAGGATATGCGGGAGGCGATTCGCAAGTTGGAAAGCCAGGGGGTGATGGGGTATATTCTCGATTTGCGCGCCAATCCGGGGGGGTTGTTGCAGGCCAGCATTGAGATTGCCCGGATGTGGATGGATAAAGGGACGATTGTGTCTACGGTGACGCGGGTAGGGGAAGCGGAGCGGTATGAAGCTTCGCGGCGGCCGTTGACGGACCGTCCGTTGGTCATTTTGGTGGATGGGGGTTCGGCCAGCGCCAGTGAAATTTTGGCCGGGGCGTTGCAGGACAATCGGCGGGCGACGTTGGTGGGGGCAAAAACCTTTGGCAAGGGGTTGGTGCAATCGGTGCGGGAGTTGCAGGATGGTTCGGGGGTGGCGGTGACGGTGGCCAAGTATTTTACGCCGAGCGGCAAGGACATCAACAAAGAGGGCATTATTCCCGATGTGAAAGTGGAACTGACGGAGGAGCAGCGGGAGAAGATCATGCGCGACCAGGCGATGGGGACGCCGATGGACCCGCAGTATGTCCGGGCGGTGGAGGTGCTGACGGAGTTGGTGCGGCGCAATAGCCATACGCTGCAGCGCGGTGCGGCCAGGTAGTCGCTGGGTATGTCGCACGTCATTATTTTGGCCTGGCTGCTGGGGTTTGCCCTGGTGCATAGTGGGCTGGCGGCATTGCGGCCCCAGGGGGAAAAGCGTTTGGGCGCGCGGGGGTACCGGCTGTTGTTTGCCACAGCCAGTTTGGTGGTGGTGGTGCCGCTGCTGGGTTATTTTTTGAAACACCGCTACGATGGGGTGCAGTTGTGGCAGCTACAGGAGGTGCCGGGGGTGCGGGCGTTGGTGTGGGTATTAACGGCGTTTTCTTTTTTATTTTTGTTTCCGGCGACATTTAATTTGGGGGAAATTGCGGCGATTCAAAAACCCCAAATTCATCTGTATTCCCAGGGGATTATTCGGGTCTGTCGGCACCCGCAGATGGTGGGGCAAACCCTGTGGTGTATTGCCCATACGTTGTGGGTTGGCAGTTCGTTTATGGTGGTGACGTCGCTGGGGTTGATTGCCTACCACCTGTTTGGGGTGTGGCATGGGGATCGGCGTTGGGCGGCGCGTTATCCCGAAGCGTTTTCTGAACTCAAGGCCAATACTTCGATTATTCCCTTCCGGGCCATTCTCCAGGGCAAACAAAAGTTGGTACTGCGGGAATTTCTCCGTCCGGCCTATGCGGGGGTGGCAGTGTTTGTGGTCGCAGTTTATTGGTTGCATCCGCAGATGCTGCGCTGGGCCCAGGGGTTTCCTTTTTAGTTTTGGGGGCGGAGAAAATTAAGTGGCCAGTGTAAAATTGGCCAACACCTTTGCAATACTTGCCTGATGGAACCTGTGGGTTTATCAAGGAACAATTCTCCTGGGTAAAGGGGAATGGGTTTGCGTTTTTGATTCGGACGATTGGGCTAACCATTCATGCCAAAACCCCTAACCATTGCCAAACGCACGAACATTCCCTGGGCTAAAAAGGTTCTCCCTGGTTTATCCTAGGGGCAATGGTATGCCTGGGTTGACCGATGAAGTTGGGGGATTTACTTGCTGCCATTGCTCCCTATCTGCCGCCTCTGGATGCGCCGCACCCCCACTGGCAGGCACCGGTGACGGGGATTACCTGCGATTCCCGCCAATGCCAACCGGGGATGGTGTTTGTGGGTTTGCCGGGTACACGGGTGGATGGGGGGGACTTTTGGCCGCAAGCCCTGGCCAAGGGTGCGATTGCGGCCCTGGTGACGCCGCGCCCCAATTTGCCGCCCCAGGTGCTGCCGGTGGTGGAGATTGCCCAGGTCTGTGGGGAGTTGGCAGCGGCGTTTTACGGCTACCCCCGTCGTCGCCTGCACATGGTAGGGGTTACCGGCACCAACGGCAAAACCACCACCACCCACCTGCTGGAATTTCTCTGCCAAAAGACGCTGGGGCCGACGGCCTTGTTGGGAACGCTGTACAACCGCTGGCCGGGTTATACCCAAACGGCGAGTTACACGACTGCCTGGGCGGTGGATTTGCAGCGGGATTTGGCGCAGGCGCTGCAGGCGGGCTGTCGGGTGGCCGTGATGGAGGTGAGTTCCCATGCCCTGGCGCAGGGACGGGTGGCGGGTTGTGCCTACGATGTGGCGGTTTTTACCAACCTCACCCAGGACCATTTGGATTTTCACCTGACGATGGAAAACTATTTCCGGGCGAAGGCGCGGTTGTTTGAGCCACAACTGTTGCGGGGGCGGGCGATTGTCAACCGGGATGACCCCTACGGCAGGCGGTTGCTCCAGGGCTTGCAGCAGTTGGATGTGCCCCGGTGGAGTTACAGCGCGGCGGGACAACCGGCTGATATTACGGTGCAGCAGGTGGATTACACTCCGGCGGGTATTGAGGCTATGGTGATGACGCCGGCCGGGACTGGACGTTTGCAGATTCCCCTGATCGGCCAATTTAATTTGAGCAATACCTTGGCGGCGGTGGGGGCGGCCTTGCATCTGGGTGTACAGTTGGCGCAAATTCAGGAAATTCTTCCCCAATTTCCGGGGGTGCCGGGGCGCATGGAGCGGGTGCAGGTGTGCCTTGACCAGGAGATTACGGTGGTGGTGGACTATGCCCATACCCCGGACGGCTTGGCCAATGGGTTGCGGGCGTTGCGTCCTTTTGTGGCCGGGCGGTTGATCTGCGTGTTTGGCTGCGGCGGTGACCGGGACCGCACCAAGCGACCGCTGATGGGAAAAATCGCTGCCGAATTGAGCGATGTGGTGGTCGTCACGTCCGACAATCCCCGCACCGAAGACCCCCAGCAGATCATCCAGGACATTTTGCAAGGGATGCCGGGTACGCCGGTGGTGATCCCCGACCGGCAGGAGGCCATCCACCAAGCGATTCACATGGCCCAGCCTGGGGATGGGGTGATGATCGCGGGCAAAGGCCATGAGGATTACCAAATCTTGGGTACAACCAAAATCCCTTTTGACGACCGCAAGCAGGCAGCCATGGCGCTGAATCGCCGTTATAACCGGGGTTGAGCCACCACCCGATTGCAGAGCGTACCGATGCCCGTAATCCGCACCTGCACCTCATCCCCCGGTTGCAGCGGCCCCACCCCCGCAGGCGTCCCGGTGAGTACCACATCCCCCGGCAGCAGGGTCATCACCTGGCTGATAAAGCTCACCAGCACCGGCGGTGGGAACACCATCTCCTGCAATTTGGCCGCCTGTTTGCGCTCCCCGTTCACCCAGGTTTCCAGTTGGGCCTCCGGGGGCAATTCCCGCACCATCCCCGGCCCCAGGGGACAAAACGTGTCAAATCCCTTGCTGCGGGTCCATTGCCCATCCTGTTTTTGCAAATCCCGCGCCGTCACATCGTTGGCAATCGTATAGCCCCAAATGGCTGCCACTGCCTCTTGCGGGGTTAAATGGCGCCCCTTTTGCCCAATGACCACCGCCAATTCCCCCTCGTAGTCCACCCGCCGCGACTGGGCCGGATAAACGATGTCTCCCCCCGGTGGCAGCAGGGCCGTCGGCGGTTTGAGAAAAATCACCGGCTCCACCGGCACCGTCGCTTGCATTTCGGCGGCGTGGTCAACGTAATTGCGGCCAACGGCAACAATTTTACTGGGCAAGGTGGGTGGCAAAAGCTGGTAGGTTCCCGGCGCCCAGTATTCTTCCGTCTCTATACCCCCTAACCAAGGCGCATCCGTCCATACCCCAATGCCCCCGTCATCCCCCAACCGGCCATAGACCACCCGTGTCCCCGCCTGAACCCGTACCCACATCGCCACATCACACAACGATTTGCTATGATTGTAAAGGTTTTGTGTTGTCTAGGAGTGCTATGCCCGTTGCCCCCAAACCCTATTACGAAACCATGTACATTCTGCGCCCGGATTTGGGCGACGAATTGACCCAGCAAACGATTGAAAAATTCAAAAATATCTTGAGCGAAGTAGGGGGCGAGCAGATTCAGGTGCTCAACCGGGGAAGGCGGCGGCTGGCCTACCCGATCCGCAAATTTTCTGACGGGATTTATGTGCAGTTAAACTACTACGGCAATCGCCACACGGTGGCTGCGTTCGAGCGGGCCATGCGTTTGAGTGAAGAGGTGATTCGTTTTTTGACCATTGCCCAAACCCCACCCCCTGCGCCGGCAGGATCGGAGCCGGTGGCGGTTGCCGGCGCTGAGTAATGCGGGGCTGTTGCAAGGGCATGACAAACGCTGCCGGCCGGTGTTAAACTAAGGCCAGGTCGGTTGCCTTTTGGTGAGGAGTTGATCCCTGTGCCTGCCCATGGCCTAGAGGAGGATGTTGCCGCGCTACGGCGACAGCTTGACCAGCGAAACCGCCTCGTTCACCAACTTTCCCAGGAATTGTTGCAGCGGTTGGTGCCCCAGCGGGGACGGGAACAGATTTGGGAATACACTTTGGCAGCGCAGACGCAGGAACTCCGGCGGTTAAAGATGGAATTGCAGCAATATACCCAGTTAGTCCAGCAGTTGTCGGCGGAGTTATTTCAGCGGCTGCGCCAGGAACGGCAGGTAGATGGGGCAACCGTCATGGCGTTGCAAGGGCAGATACAGAAGCTCCAAGGCGAACTGCAGCAGGTACAACAGGAATTGCACCAGCGGGAACAGACATTGGTGGAGGTGCAGGGGATGTTGGCGGCGGCGCGGGAACGAAACCAGCATTTGGAAACGATTCTGCGGGATTTGCCGGAGGTCTATCGCCGTCGGTTCAACGCCCGGCTGGCCCCGGTGAAAGAGCAACTGGCGCAACTTCAGGAGGAAAATCGCCGTCTCCAGGCCGAACTCCAGCGCTATGGTGCCCTGACCCAGACGGTTTCCCGGCGGGAGTCGCCCCCCAGCATTGACCTGCCCCAATTCCCGCCCCTCCAGAGCATCTCGCGGGTAGTTTCCTGATGCCCCCCCGTTGGCCGCGGCGCCCCGACCCCAAGGACCCGGCCTACCGCCGCTTGGCTGACCGGATGAACCTGGCCGTTCACATTGCCCTGTTTGCCGCTGTCAATTCCGGGTTATGGTTTGTGCAGGAATTGAATGGCGCCTTTCCCCGCCTACCCTGGTTCACGGGCCTGTGGGGTTTGGGATTGTTGGTGCATGGGGTGTATGTCGTGGCCTGGGCGCGTTATGACGACAAATAACTTTTGCAGGGATTTTTGCCCCCACACTTGGCGGACTGGTTGACCAACAAGGCAACATGGTACATCGGTGGACCCTCCCTGATACCGCAGGCTGAGCCTATGGCTTGCGGCGTGCTCACTCTATCTATCAATTCATCCCATGAATATCCTAAATGGTTGCACAAAAGATATAGCTAAGCATACAAAGGTTGACATGATATGGGTCGCTGGGCGTAGCCCCACAATGGCGTCGCCATGAATCTTCAGGCGACAACCTTAGCCTACCTAGCTATACCAAAAGAAATCTGTTTCCAGTTCACTTCTTAGGGGACTACTGTTGCCATCTCCCATAGGACTCCTATCATCATTTCCAACTAGCCAACAAACCCTGTCCCAAAAGGGATAGAGCAATTACAAATTAAACTATATTAACAAATTAAACTATATTAATTAAAAATGATGCATTTTTGGGGGACAGCGGTAATTGTTATCATTAGGATAAAAATGTCCCCAAGAGAACCTTTCTCCCTAGGTGGTACTTCGCTCCCTAGTGGCAACCGTCTTTCGGCCTGCCTGTCCCTTGTGTGGCCGTCCGGCGCAGGGATATTTTTGCCGCGACTGTCAGCGTCAACTAGATGCAACCCGCTTAGCCCAACCCTGGCAATTTTGGCAAGGCGAACTCCCCCTGGCTGCCTGGGGACGCTATGGGGATGCCCTCAAGCGCGCCCTGGCGGCCCTCAAGTATCACCACCGCCCAGAACTGGCCCGTCCCTTGGGGCATTACCTAGGGGAACTCTGGCTCACACGCGGGCATGGTTTGCCCCAACCACCTGGGGTCGTCCCGATTCCCATTCACCCCGACAAACGCCAAATCCGGGGCTACAATCAGGCAGAGTTATTGGCGTTCTGGTTTTGTCAGTATGTTGGCCTTAATTTGTACAGTGATTTGTTGGTGCGGCAAACGAATACCAAAGCCCAGCACGGTCTGTCGGCTCAGGAACGGGAGGCAAATTTGGCGACCGCTTTTGCCGTTAACCCCCAATCGCCACGCCCTCGTGTTCCGGTGTTGATTGTGGATGACATTTACACGACGGGGGCAACTGCCCGCACTGCTCAGAGAGTGCTGCACATGGCAGGGGTACCTGTGGTGGGAATTTTGGTAGTAGCGACCGGGAAGGGAGATACGCCAGCGCGCCTACAACGGAACAAATCAGCAGGCAAAAGGCTTGACAGTTCCAGAACAATGGCTAGGTCAAGGGACACAAATTAATTAGCAGCAGGGCGATGGGAATGGTGGCGCCGAATTACTTTGAAACTTCCACCGCCTGAAGGCAAGGGATTCTTACGCCGTCCACAAACGGACTCGTAACGGCATTGTCAAGACGCCTCTACACACTTCCTTTGAGACCAACGCCCCAGGTTCTGCTTACTTTCTCTGAGATTACGCATCTCCCCGGCATTTATCACCGATCGGGTTTTTCACCGTAGTTGGCTACTTGCCTGGGAACTTATGCCTCACCAACGGTCATACCACAACTCAAGGGGTTTAAGGGCTTTTCCTCCCCGTACTGCGGGGCTACCAAGCGATCCCTCTCTGTGCGCAGGTGCAGCGGGATGTGGAACGGTTGCTCGCGCTGGCAAGCGGCCATGATTTGACGGAGGTGGGAACACCTGCGCCTCAGCTTTGCCCCAGAGTGGTATAGTCAAAAAAGCCGTTGGTTTGTGTCCCCGATGACCGCTGGTTCCCGCAGTACCTATCTGCTCAAAAGCATCCAAAAAGTGCCCTTGCCCCGACCGCCCGTGTGGATGATGCGGCAGGCGGGGCGCTATATGCGGGCGTACCGGGATTTGCGGGAGCGTTACCCCAGTTTTCGGGAACGGTCAGAAAACCCGGAGTTGGCGGTGGAAATTTCCCTGCAACCGTTTCGCGCCTTCGCGCCCGATGGGGTGATTTTGTTCTCGGACATTCTCACGCCCCTGCCGGGGTTGGGGATCAATTTTGACATTGTTGAGAGTCGGGGGCCGGTGATTGACCCGCCCATTCGTACTGCGGCGCAAATCGAGCAGTTGCATCCCCTCACCCCAGCCGAGTCGTTGCCGTTTATCGGCCAAATTCTGCGCACCCTGCGGGCGGAAATCGGTGACCGGGCGACCCTGTTGGGGTTTGTGGGGGCGCCTTGGACCCTGGCGGCCTACATGGTCGAAGGCAAAAGCTCCAAAGATTACACGGTGATTAAGTCCCTGGCCTACTGGGAACCCCAGGTGTTGCACCGGTTGCTGGGGTTTTTAGCCGAGCAAATTGCTACCTATGTCATCTATCAGATCGAGCAAGGGGCAGAGGTGGTGCAAATTTTTGATTCCTGGGCGGGGCAATTGTCGCCTGGGGATTATCGAACATTTGCCTTGCCCTATCAGCAGCAATTGGTGCAAAAGGTGAAGGCGGTACACCCGGAAACCCCTTTGATTTTATACATTTATGGGAGTGGCACGTTGTTGGAATCGATGGCGCAAAGTGGCGTGGACGTGGTGAGTGTGGACTGGACGGTGGAGATGGGGGTTGCCCGGCGTCGGTTGGGGGAAATGTGTGTCCAGGGCAATCTTGACCCTGGGGTGCTGTTTGGGCCACCTGCCCTGATCCGCCAACGGGTTGGCGAAATCATCCGCCAGGCCGGGCCGGTGGGACACATTATGAATTTGGGGCATGGGGTGTTGGCCGATACCCCGGAAGAGCATGTGCGGGTCTTTTTTGAAACTGTGCAGCAGTGGAACCACGCGCAGGGGTGATGGCAACGGGCCAACGGAAACGGATTTTTATCACCGGCGGCAGTGGCTGTGTGGGGCATTATCTGGCCGATGCCCTGATTCACCAGACGGAGCACGAGTTGTTTTTTTTGGTGCGGCACCCGGAAAAGGTGCGCTTCCCGGTGGCCAGCCGCCCTGGGGTGCATCTGCTCACGGGTGATGTGCGGGATGAAGCGGTCTATAGGGCGCTGTTGCCCAGCGTGCAGGTAGCCATCTTGTTGGCGACCCAGTGGGGAGGAGAAGGCACGTTTGCGGTGAATGTGGATGCCAATTTGCGCATCATGCAGCTTCTGAACCCCCAGGTGTGCGAACAGGTGATGTATTTTTCGACGGCGAGTATTTTGGATCGGCAGTTGCGGCTGTTGCCCCAGGCGAAAACCCTCGGCACGGAATACATTCGTTCTAAATGTGCCTGCTATGAGGCCCTGCCAACCCTGCCGATTTACCACCGGATCACGGTGTTTTTCCCCACTTTGATTTTTGGGGGGGACAAGGATAAACCTCTTAGCCATGTGGCTACGGGTTTGGCGGCCTTGCCCGGTTATTTGCGCTGGGTGCGGTGGCTACGGGCAGACGGCTGTTTCCACTTTATTCATGCCCAGGATATTGCCCAGGTGGTGCTGTATTACCTAGACCGGCCTGCCCAGGCATTTCGCCAATTCGTCCTGGGCAATGAGGTAGTGACCTTGAACGAGGCGGTGCGGGAATTGTGCGCTTATTGGGGGCTGCGCGTCCCCCCTTGGCAGTTAGATTTAACCCCCCGACGGGTGGCCTGGTTGATGCGGGTGGCGCGTTGGTTGGGGATGCCGTTGATTCCCTGGGATGACTTTTGCGCTGCCTATCGCTATTTCTGCTACGAACCGGTGGTGCATCCAGGGCGGTTGGGGCTGACCCCCCACTGCACCACCCTACCAGAAGTACTTGCCGCCTTGGGCATTCCGCCGGCCTACGTTTCCCGCAAAATTTGCGGTACTTGAAAGAAATGGTCTTCCGGGACGGGCGCCGCCTCTAAAAGCGCAGCCGCCAGGGTCGAGGGCACCGGTTGGTCGGGGCGCCACACATTGGCCGTGGCGACCGCATGGGCCGTCGGTGGGACATCCCGCACATCCAACTGCTGCAACTGCGCCATGTAGTCCAGAATTGCCCCCAGTTGGCCGCTGAGTTCTGTGATTTCTTCCGGCGTCAGTTCCAAACGGGCCAGGTGAGCCAGGTGGGCAGTTTCTTCCGGGGTGAGCATGGGGAACGGTTCTACCTAAATCAAGATGTCAATGGTGGCGCGCCCGGTGGTTTTCAGCCAGTTTTGGGCTTCGATGTAGTTGTTGGGCGCCAGCCGGATTGCCTGTTGCCAGTACTGGGCCGCTTGGTCAAAAAGTTGCTCGGCCCGTTCCAGGTCATTAGCTGCCTTGGCCTGTTCCCCCTGGTAATGGTAGATGACCGCCACATTGTTCAAGGCCTGGGGCATCCGGGGGTTCAATTCCAAGGCCTGGTGGTAGTACTCTAAAGCCTTTTCGTGGTCGCCATTGCTGGTGTGAATCAGGGCAATGTTGTACAAAATAAAGCTGCGGTCGTAGGGGTCTTCCTCCAGGGCAAGGGCTTCTTGGTAGTTTTGCAGCGCCTCGGCATATTCCCCTTCCGCCTGGGCATTCATGCCATCCCGATAATACGCAAACGCCGCTTTTTCCTTGGGACTGGCAGGCAAGACCTTGAGCAGCAAATCCGCCAGCACCGTGAAGGTTTTGTCAATGAAATTGTCGTTGCGTTGCGAGCGGGGCATGGCTATTCCCCCGAACTAACATGAACCGTCTTTACCCATTTTAACCGTTTGGGCCGCACGGCCAGACGCACCATCATCGCCGCAATCACCGGCAACCAGTGGGTCATATACACCATCGCCCGCAGGGACTCCCCCAAGCGGTGCCAGGGCGAACGGGCCTCCAACTGGGACAGCCCCCGCCAGGTGGAACCGCAAAACAGCAGCAACATCAGGCCCGTCAACGGCCACAGCAAGGGTGGGTGTTTGCCCCACAGCGCCAGCAAACCATCGGGGATACTGGCCGCCGGGAGCAGGTATTGGCTCACATAGGTCACCCCCGTATCAAAGCGTTTCCACCAGCCCCAGGGGGAAAACAGCCACAGCCGCCAGTAGTCCAAATAGCGCTGGTAGCCCCCTTCGGCCCACCGGTTGCGTTGGTGCCACAGGGCGCGGAAACTGGTGACCCCCTCTTCCAACACGCTGGGGGTAAACAAAAACTCAATATCCCAGGCGTCCAGATGCAAGCGAAACGTCAAATCCAGGTCATCGGTGAGCGTGGCCTCATTCCAGCCCCCCACCCGATACAGGGCCGTGCGCCGGACAAATTGCCCATTCCCCCGCAATTCGGCAATCCCCCCTCGCCGCCGGCGTTGTTGCTGCAAAAACGCATCCAAAATCATTTCCACCCGCTGTCCGGCCAACCACCAATTCCGCGGGCCAGGGGCAATCGCCTTGCGCACCTGCACCGCTCCCACCTGCGCCTGCGCAAACAACGGCACAATCCAGCGGAGCAAATCCGGAGACACCTGGGCATCCGCATCAAACACCCCGATAATTTCGCCCTGGCTCAGGCGCAACCCCTCGTTGAGCGCCCCGGATTTACCGCCCCCTGCCCCTGGGGGCCGATGCCACACCCGCAGTTGGGGATATTCCGCCGTGAGTTCGTCCAAAATCTGCCCCGTGGCGTCTGTACTGCCATCGTCAATCACCCACACCTCATAGCACGGGTAATCCAGTTGGCATAGCGAGCGCACCAAGCGCCGAATCACCGCTTCCTCATTTTTGGCGGCCACCAACAACGACACCAGGGGCAAAGGGCCGTCGGTCAAGGCAGGCGGCGGCGATTCGGGAATAGGTTTCCCCCACAGCAAACGCATCACCTGCCAACCAACCACCGTCGTCAACGCCCACACGACCCAGGTCCCCCAAGACAGCCAATGCAGCGCCACCGTCCCCCCCCACACCAGCGAGAGCATTACGGCGGCTTTCCGGCGACGCCCCTGCCCATAGGCATTAAAATTCCGGGGCGTTGGGTCGTAATACTCCGGTTCCTCCCAGACCTGCTCAACGGCCATAACAATTCCTGGACTGCTGCCCTCACTATACTACGTTATGGTAGGCCAGGGTTTGTCCACTCATTGCCCCTCTCCCCGCCGGAACAAGCAGGGGATACGCACAAAGTCATGCCTAATTGTAGGGGTGGCTCGCAGCAGGATTTCCTGGGCTTTTAGCCAAAGGAAAAGTTCTCCTGGTAGGGCCGATAATTCGTCACAAAATTAAAAACTAGCTTGGTGATGCCTAACTTTGAATGGCCTTTGCTGTGTTTTTTAGCCATTGTCATCCACTTATCCCCCACGCAGATATAGTCATTTCAAACAAGTTTGCGACATTCGCCTTTACCTGCAAACCCTGTCCTGGAAGGGGATACAGTGATGACCAGTGCCTCAAAGTGTTGCATTTTCCTGTGAAACGACTAT
>NZ_JBRCEP010000043.1:0-16088 GCF_053491055.1 Gloeomargarita sp. | reverse complement strand
GGTTCTGATGCTTATACCAAATAACTCACTAACCTCAACTCGTTTTGCCCCCTTTAAGACTGCTTCGACTGCTTTTTGACGCAAATCGTAACTGTATGGTCTTGCCATCGCTTTCCTCCACAGCATCTATCCTATAATATGACGACCTTACCCTGCTTGACTATAGTTTTATTTTGAGAGGCTGGAATCGGTTTTGTACCGGACCACAGGATTTGGCAAGATATTTGGAAGAATCGTTATGACTTAATAATTAATAAACTTAATAATTAATAACATAATTAATAATTTGTATCTCCAGCCCGCCGCAACCTCCAGCCGCTGGCTGTGGCCTGAATTTCAACAATCGCTCCCAAATCGCATTGAATGGACGGTTGCTCTGGGAGTAACCCCCAGGTTGCCCCCCATACCGAAGCCCCATGCCCCACCAGGAGCAAATTCCCCGGAAATTCAGCCACCAACCGGGCGGCCACACGACCAGCCCGGGCAATCGCAGCCAAATCCTCTTCGGGAAATTGGGGGATCAAGCGGGGTTGATAGTCGGGGTCGATCAAGGGAAAGCGCGTTTGTAATAACTGCCGGTCATGCAATTGGGGCGGCCCTGAAAAGTAATGAGGCGATAAAAATTCTCCCAAACCAGGCTCAATTTTGATCGGTAAGTTTTTGTTGCGGGCGATGGGGTAAGCGGTGCTAATGGCGCGCAAAAAGGGAGAACTAAAAATGTGATCCAACCGGTAATTGGCCAAAAATTGTCCGAGTCGCTCGGCCTGTTGATGACCTTGGGGCGATAGGTCAGGGTCATCGGGATAAACCGCTTGGGCACGCCACTGGGGGTTGTCTGTATCTTGCCGGTGGGTATGCCGCACAATCCAAACGGTGCGTGAATGCTCGTTGGTGTCAAGCATAGGTTGGTCAGAAATGTTGGTGTACTCAGGGGTTCGTATGCTTTTATATCAGCCACCCCCTCCTAGCGCAACATTGGCGTTACCCGCAACCCAACGGTTACGGTACAGGCCAATTCCCTTGCCGGATGATGGAATCGCATGTTCACTTTACTGATGAATGCTGGGCTTTTCCCAACTGCACCCTCCACAGTCCTGCCTCGCTATGCTGATCAAATCTCCCAATCAGGGTCAGCCAGTGCAGTCTTTAGCTAAATTGGCTCAATCTCTAAAAGAACTTGCGTGCGCCACTTCCAGCACATGGTCCAACCAGTAGTGTTAAAGCAACAAAAGTTCATAAATTTGCGTCCGGCAACATGCTGAATGCGAAAAAATGGGAACATCTTTTGTCATAAATGAATGAGAATGCAGCCCCTAAATGAGAAGGCTTTATATCATTCGGCTCGATGCACAATTTGGCACAAACCCTCAAACTCTTAAGATGCAACACGTTATCCTAACAGGGCAAACCCGTTTCCAGGGGCAAGGTCACCGCCTGCTGTGGGGGCAATTCCATCACCTGGGTCGGCAATCCCGCCTGCGCCAATTGCTGTTGAAAGGTCGCTATATCCCCCTTTACCTGCACCAGTTGCAACAGCAACCCACTGGCTTCGTAATCCCCCATCGCCGTTGAGAGCATCACCTGCGGACGCAATTTCTGCGCCAACGCCAAAGCCACCTGATTCCCCCGAATAATTGGCCCCACCAGCGGCAAGGTCAAGTCCATCACCGGCGCAATGACCACATCCACATGGTCGACCAACCCCAAAATTCCCTGGTGGTAACCATGCGGTTCATAGTACAACGTCTGTCCAGTACGATGTTCCTGCAAAAGATAACCATTTTCCACCTGGGTTGGCCCCACCGGCGCTCCCGGCACGGCGTGAATGGTTATGGTTCCGGCCAACGTGGTGGTTTGCCCATGCGCCAAGGCTGTGACCTGCTGGTAGCCCAACGCCCGCACCACCTTGGCGGCACTGGGACTGGCAATCACCGGAATCCCTCGGTCGAAACGGCTCAGGGTCAAGGGGTGGCAGTGATCCTCTAGCCCCTGCGTAATCACAATCGCATCTAAGTTGCTGGGCAATTCCGCAATGGGTCGCCGCCGCTGTGCCTTAAATAGCCAATCCAAGTTGCCAAACACCAGCGGCCCCACCAACCAAGGGTCAAACAACAACCGCAACCCCGCCCACGCCACCAACCAGGTGTTGGCCTCAAACCAAGTGACCTGCATGACCCTGCCCCCTTGCTAACTTCATACAATTTAACATTTTGGCTGGGGATTGACCTGGATGCGGGGCAACCACTGGGGGAGAATCTCCGGCGAACCGTACCACCGGCCTGGGGAACGGGGGGAATGCCAGACCGAGGGCAACGTGATATTTTCTGCCCCGGCCAGATGGGCCGCCACCACCGGCGTAATCCCGTCCCCCCACACATCCCCTTGGCCGCAGGTCAAACGATAACTCTCATAGGTCAGCGTGCCTTTGCGCCCCTGCACCGCCTGCCCTGCAATGCAAATGTACTCAATGTCTGGGTGGTAAGCGCCGGGGTATTCCGTATTGACAAAATCCAGATTGCGGCGCGTCCAGCGTTCTTGACTGGTATGGGGCGTGCCCAGGGTAACCAAGCGATTCACCCACCGCGCGCCATGCCAGACCCGCCCATCGTAGGGCGTTTGCCCCAAATAAATCCGGCTGATCCATCCCCCCGCCGAATGCCCAATCAGGGTGATCTTCGTACCGGGGTACTGCTCTTGTACTTGCTGAATGGTTTGGTCTAACCGCTCTAAAATCGGGGTGACCGACCGCCCGCCCAGCGTCGGCAACCAATCCCACCAGCGCAGGGGCACCACCCGAATTGGCACCCCCAACGCCTGGGCTGCCTGCACCAACCCTTGGTAGGGCGCCGCTCCCGCCAGATAACCGGGCAACAAAACCGCCGGGGGCATTACAACTCCTCCGCCAACGGCGCAAAGCCCTGGCGTTGAATGTTTTCCGTGACCACCTTGGGGTCCACAAATTGCAGGAGATAATCGGGGCCGCCTGCTTTGGAACCCACGCCGCTGAGCTTGAACCCGCCAAAGGGTTGCCGTCCCACCAAGGCCCCGGTGATCCCCCGGTTGATGTACACATTACCGCAGGCCAATTCCTCAGCCGCCCGCTGGATGTGGCTAGGGGTGCGGGAATACAGCCCCCCCGTCAGGGCATAGTCCGTGCCATTGGCCACCTGCAGCGCCTGGTCAAAATCCGCCACCCGCAGCACCGCCAACACCGGCCCAAACCATTCCTCCTGCGCCAGGGGGTCATCGGGGGGCACATCGGTAAAAATCGTCGGCCCGACGAAATAACCGGTGGTGGGTGCGGGACATTCCCCCACCAGGGTCAGCCGCTGTTTCGCCTGGGCAATCGCCGTCTGCAAACGCTCCTGAGCCGCCGCATCAATCACCGGCCCCACCGTCGTCGCCGGGTCGGTCGCCGCCCCGATCACCAACGATGCCGTCGCCGCCCACAGCCGTTCCACAAAAGGCTGCACCATAGACTCCAGCACAATCACCCGGGAGCAGGCAGAACATTTTTGCCCCGCATAGCCAAACGCCGACTGCACCACCCCCTGCACCGCCTGGTCCAAATCCGCACTGGCATCCACGATGATTGCGTTTTTGCCCCCCAATTCCGCCACCACCCGTTTCAGATGCGTTTGTCCCGGCACCAGTTGCGCCGCTTGGGCATAAATCTGACACCCCACCTGCCGGGAACCCGTAAAGGTGATGAAATGCACCGCCGGATGGGTGACCAACAGGGGGCCGATTTCCTCCCCCCAACCGGGCAACCCCTGAAATACCCCCGCCGGTAGCCCCAAATCGGCAATTACATCGGTAATGAGTTGGCTGATTTTGCACCCAATCACCGCCGCTTGTTCCGCCGGTTTATACAGCACACAATTGCCCGTGACCAACGCCGCCGTCACCATTCCCACCGAAATCGCCAGGGGATAATTCCAAGGGGCAATCACCACCCCAATTCCTTTCGGTTGATAGCGATAACGGTTGGTTTCCCCCCACACATCGTAGGTATGCCCCCGCGCCAATTGCTCGGCCATCTGGGCGTAATAGCGACAAAAATCAATCGCCTCGGAAACTTCCGCATCCGCTTCCCGGATCGGTTTTCCCACTTCCCAAGCGATCCAGGCCACCCATTCCGGGCGTTGCGCTGCCAAGGTATCGGCAATTTTGAGGAGTAAATCCATCCGTTGGCGCCAGGGCGTTTGCCGCCATACCGGTTGCGCCTTTTGGGCTAAATCTATAGCTTTTTGCACCGAAGTGGCATCAGCCAAACCCACCCGCCCGATCACTTCCGTTGGGTTACTGGGATTCACGGAATCCAACAGCCGTTCGGCGGAACAATGGGGAAGCACATACGTTTGCCCCAATTGGGATTGCACCCGCTTAATTGCCGCCAAAAATTGCTCCGGCTTGCCAAGTTCCGCAAAATTGGTATCGGGAGTACCGACAAACGATTCAACTGGCGGTAACGGTGTGGTCGGTTCTGCCCATACCGGGGGGGCGAGTAATTCGGATTCATCGGTTTTTTCCAGCCGTTGCCGCAAAAAAGAGGTATTCGCCGTATTTTCCAACAACCGTCGAATCAAATAGCTCATCCCCGGCAGTAATTCCCCATAGGGACAGTACATCCGCACCTGGCATCCCCGTTCCACCAAGGCTTGTGCTAGGGGAGCCGCCATACCGTATAAAACTTGGGATTCCCAAGCAGAGAGGGGCACCGCTAGGGCTTCCGCAACCGCTAGGGCATGGGCTTGGGAGCGCACGTTGTGACTGGCAATCGCCGGGTAAAGATACCGGTAATTTTCTAACAGCAACCGGGTGAGTTTTTCGTAATTGGCATCCGTAGAACTTTTGCGCCGGTAAACCGGCAAAGGCCAGTGTTTTTGTTGCGCCAAAATGACTTCTTGGTCCCAATACGCCCCTTTGACCAACCGCACCGTCACCGGATAGCCCCGGGATTTCACCCAGTCCACAAGTTCCCGTATATCTGTTTCGCTGTCGCGTAAATAGGCCTGCACCGTCAGCCCCACATCCGTCCGGGTGCGAAATTCATCGGCGAGCAAGACCTCTTTGAGAATGTCCAGGGTCAGGTTTTTGTACTTATATTGCTCCATGTCGAAATGAACCGCCACCCCCAATTCCCCAGCGTGACGCAACAGTTGGGCGACCGCCTGGGTGACCCGGCTCCGGGTGGCTTTTTCCGCCAGGGGGTCAAATTGCGAGTAAAAGGCCGAAAGTTTCACCGACACCTGGGGCACACATCCCCAATCCACCCCAGCCAGTTGGGTCATCAGGTCTCGGTATTTCTGCACATAGCCCTGGGCTTCGGTTTCGCTGAGGACCGCTTCCCCCAAAATGTCCAGGGTAAAGGTCATGCCCTGCCGTCGCAGTCGCTCTAGGGTGTGGCGGACTTGGGCAAAATTTTCGCCGACAATGTACTTACGGGCCAGGGTACGAACGGCGGTGGTCAGGGTTTGGGCGGCGGTTTTGGCGGCCAGGGATTCCTGCCCGGTAAAGTGAATGAGATGTTTCAACAGCTCCGGCAGTTCCACCTCCGGCTGGTCGAGGTATTCCTGGATATGGCGGCTGATTTCCCCGGCGCTGGTCAAGGCGGGCAGGGTGTCAATCAGGCGGAATAACTGGGTGCGTAACCCCGGATGTTCCATCGCCCAGGCCAACAGCTTTTCGTCCCACTGCCACTGTTCCCGCATCTGCGCCAACAGGGAACGACCGGGACGGGTGGCGGCCAGCAGGGCTTGACCGAGGCTTTGGGTGCGTGCTTCCAGGGACATGGGTGATGGGCAATACGTATTCCTAGTGTAAAGGGTAAAGTTAGGCCACAATGGACGATAGTTCACCTGGGAATGCCTGCACATGTCCCGATGTAGCCTGGCGGCGGCGGCGAAAATTAACCTCTACCTGCGGATTCTCGGTCTGCGGGGGGATGGCTACCACGAGGTGGCAATGGTGTTACAAAGTGTAAATTTGCGGGATACCATTCACCTCACCACCCAGCCCCGTAAGGAGATGAGCATTACCTGCGACCATCCCCAGGTGCCGACGGATGGGACGAATCTTGCCCTCAAAGCCGCCCATCTTTTGGCAGAAGAATTTCCCAAACAGGCCACAGGTGTCCACATCCATATTGAGAAACGGATTCCGGTGGCGGCGGGGTTGGCGGGGGGGTCCAGCAATGGGGCTGCCGTGTTGGTGGGGTTAAACCATTTGTGGGGCTTGGGGTTGACCGTGCCGGAATTGCAGGAGTTGGCGGCCCGGTTGGGGTCGGATATGCCGTTTTGTGTGCAGGGGGGCACGGCCTTGGGGACAGGGCGGGGGGATATTTTGGAACCTTTACCGCCGGTGACGGGTGGGGCGGTGGTGTTGGCAAAATTTGTGAATCTCAGCATTTCCACCCCTTGGGCCTATCGCACCTACAGTGAAATGTTTCGCCCTACATTTGCCGAGGCTTCTGCCCTGAAATCGGATCATTTTGTGCAGGTCTTAGCCAGCCATTCCTTAGCAGAAATTGCCGCCCATTTACACAACGATTTTGAAAAAGTGGTATTGCCAGCGCACCCGGAAATTGCTCAACTCAAACAGGATTTATTAACCAGTGGAGCCTTGGGGAGTTTACTTTCGGGTTCCGGGCCAACCGTGTTTGCCCTATATCCTGATGCCACCCTCGCTCAGCCAGCGGTTGAAAAGCTAAAAATAGACTATCCTGAAGTGGATTTTTGGGTCACCGAATTTTGCCCTTGGGGTGTGGCCATTGTGGGTTAAGGGGGTTCAGGAAAGGGTTGCCTGTCATCCCCTAAAAACTCTCTAAAGCACACCGCAACAGTCGCTGGGCCAAGGAGTAACCAATTCCCTCCCGCATGGGGTAATAACCATCGAAATCGGGATGCCCCCACAAATTCGCAGTACTGCGGCTTTGCGACCAGATTTTCTGCTGGATGATATACCCATATTTCCCATTGGAATAAACACTCCATAGCTTGTTAATAATTTTCAAATCAATACAGGGTAAATGGTCAATGTGAACGGCATCTAAAAAACCCTGTTCCTCCGCTTTTTTACCGGCAATTTTCAAGAGCAAACGTTGCGTTTCTCGGTCCGCAGCATCCCAGTCCTTTTGGGCCAACAATTCTTTCAACCGGGTGTAATTCACCCCCGAAGCCTGGAGCAACCATTGTTCCCCCATGGCCAAACAATTCTGGCAGGGCTGGCTCACCCCCTCAATCTGACGCAACCGCTCCAGCAGGACATCCCGCCCCAACCGCAAATCCTGGTTCTCCTGGCGCAGCAATTCATTTTCCCGCCGCAGTAGGCTCAGTTGGGTGCGTAGGTCCTCTAACTCCATAGACGTCTATCGGGCGCGTTCTTTATCTATGGTAATGCCTCGACCCCCTGCCGTCAGGACTCCCCCAACCCCTCGCTCACCAACGACAACCCCACCACCAGGCCGGTCATCGCCAAGCCAGGAAACACCGTTGGCCACCAAATCCCCGTTGGCAGACCAGCCAACGCCTGCGCCAATTCATGTCCCCACTCCGGCACCTCCGGCGGCAAGCCCAAACCCAGAAATCCCAGCCCGGCCAAGGTCAGCACCGCATCGGCACTATTGACACTCAACAACACCGGCAGATGCCGACGCAGGTGGCCGCTCAAATGCCAGGTGAGAATGTGGATACTCCCTGCCCCCAACGCCCGCGCCGCCTCGACAAACCCTTCCTGCTTCAAGCTCAGCGTGTGATTGCGAATCACCCGGTAGTACTGGGGAATATAGGCAATGCTCAGGGCAATGGCTGCATTGAGCACCCCCCGCCCCACCACAAAGGCAACCGTTAGCGACAACAACAACCCTGGCAATGTATAGACGGTGTCCATAACAAATAGCAACAATTGATCGAGTTTTCCGCCCCAATAGCCGCTTAAGGCGCCGAGGGGAACGCCCACAGCCACGCTCAAGCCCGTCGCCAGGAGCACCACCTGCCAGGCCGCGCGTGCCCCAAAAATCGTGCGGCTGAGGACATCGTAGCCCTGGCGGTCCGTGCCGCACCAATGCTGGAGACTGGGGGGTTGGTAGGGTGCGTGGGCCAGAAACTCCTGAGGGTGGGGCAACCCCAGCGACACCAGCCCGTCTGCCAACAGGGCCGCCAGTCCATAAACCCCTACCAGAGCAACACCCAGCAGCAAAAATACCCGTTGTGTCGGGGACTGTCGGCGCCAGAACGGTACAATGGCAAAGAACCAGTGGGAGGCGGACACCGTGTTAACTCTGGGTGTGAACATAGACCATGTTGCCACAATCCGGCAGGCGCGCCGCACCACCGAACCCGACCCGGTTGCTGCCGCAGTCTTGGCCGAATTGGGGGGAGCCGACGGGATCACGGTGCATTTGCGGGAGGACCGCCGTCATATTCAAGAACGGGACGTGCGCTGTCTGCGGCAAACCGTGCAGACCCATTTGAATCTGGAAATGGCGGCTACCCCGGAAATGCTGGCGATTGCCCTAGACATTCGCCCCGACTATGTCACCCTTGTCCCGGAGCGGCGAGAAGAAATTACGACCGAAGGCGGTTTGGATGTGGTGCAATCCGAAGCCCTTTTGACCAAAACCGTAGCGGAATTGCAACGACACCAGATTCCCGTCAGTTTATTTATTGACCCCGAACCGGAGCAAATCCGGGCGGCCCAACAGACCGGCGCCACCTGGATTGAACTGCACACGGGAACCTACGCCCTCGCCAAAGACGCAACCACCCGCCAGCAGGAACTGGAACGCTTAACCCTGGGGGCACAACTGGCTCAGGAACTGGGTTTACGGGTCAATGCGGGGCACGGATTGACCTACCACAACGTCTATCCGGTCGCCTGCATTCCCGGCATGGAGGAGTTAAACATCGGCCATAGCATCATCAGTCGCGCCGTGTTGGTGGGGCTAACCCAGGCGGTGCGGGAGATGAAACGCGCCATGAAAGGGGAAGTTTGAGCGGGCCAAGGGTGGGCAATGCCCCAGCGCCTAACCCATCAGAGCCTGACATTCGGCGACAAAACCCGCTTGACTTAGCGCATTGGCTGCCGCCACACCGTCCTGTACCCGGAATTGGGAGCCAAAGCGCACCTGAATTTGCCGCAACGGGTGGGTCACGGTGGCCACCACAGGCGTTTTTGCCGTTTCCCCGCACCAGGGCTTGAGTAAATCTCTGAGCTTGGCCTGGATTTGGATGTCCCCGGCCTGATCCACCGGCAACAGCAGGTGCAGAATGTGCATGCGTTGGGCAAGTTGCACATCTTCCAAAACCAGTTGCATTTGTTCATCCCGTTGCTCAAACCGTCCCCACACCACCAAAGGCTGTTCCGGGATGAGCAAATCTTCTATTTGGGCGAAGGTATGGGGGAACGCCACTGCCTCACAACTACCACTCAAATCTTCTAAAGTAACGACGGCCATCCGGTCACCCTTTTTCGTGGTAATCGGTTTGAGCTGGGTCATCAAAGCCAGGGCAGTAATCGGGCGATTTTCTACGACCTGTTCCCATTGTCCTAATGCAATTGGCGCCAACACCTGTGCCCGTTGCATCAGAGGTTTTAGCGGGTGGTCGGAAATATAAAAACCGAGCAATTCCTTCTCAAACTTCAGCTTTTCCTGGGAAGAATAATCCTCTACCGGTGGGGCTTTGGGAGCAGTCGTTACCGGGGTTTGCTGGATACTTTCCGGCAAGAAGCTAAAAATATCCGTTTGGCCGATTTCCCGGTCTTTGGCACGGCTATTGGCCCAATCTAAGATCACTTCCAAATCCCTCATCATTTGGCGGCGATTGGGGTGCAGTCGATCCAACGCCCCCGACTGAATCAAAGCCTCCAAAGCCCGCCGGTTTACTACTGCAGTATTCACCCGGTCACAGAGGTCGGCCAAAGACTGAAACTTGCCCTGTTGTCGCACCTGCAAAATGTGTTCTACTGCCCCCTGCCCCACATTCCGCACCGCACTCAAGCCAAACAAAATCTTGCGGCTGTCTTTCAAGGGAGTAAAGTCCATATCGGAGCGGTTAATATCTGGAGGTTCCACCTCGATATTCATGCTCTGACAGGTGGCAATATAGCGCTGAATTTTATCTTGATTACCAGCCTGGGATGACAATAAAGCCGCCATATATTCCACCGGATAATTGGCTTTCAAATAGGCGGTTTGATAGGTCACATACGCATAGGCTGTGGAATGGGATTTATTAAAGCAGTACTCGGCAAATAAAACCATTTGTTCAAATAGGTCAAGAGCGATATTTTTGGGGATTCCATTTTTGGCCGCTCCTTCTAAAAATACTTGGCGTTGTTTTTCCATTTCTTCAGGTTTCTTTTTCCCCATCGCCCGGCGAAGCAAATCCGCTTGCCCTAGGGAGTACCCCGCCATATCCTGGGCAATTTTCATGATTTGTTCTTGGTAGATAATCAAGCCGTAGGTCTCCCGGAGAATTGCCTCAAGCATCGGATGGGAATACTCGACCTTCTCCCGCCCATGTTTACGGTCGATGAATTTGGGGATCAAACCCGCATCCAAAGGGCCGGGACGATAGAGTGCCAAAATCGAGGAAATATCTTCGATATTCGAGGGTTTCAAATCCCGGACAATTTGTCGCATCCCTGCAGATTCAAGCTGGAAAATCCCCTCCACTTCCCCTTGCGCGAGGAGGGCATAGGTTTTGGGGTCATCCAAGGGTAAACGGTCGAGGTCAATGTGAATACCATGATTTTTGGCAATCAGTTGCACGGCCTGTTGAATCAAGGTGAGATTTCTTAAACCCAAAAAATCCATCTTGAGTAGGCCGAGGGATTCAATATCTTCCATCGGATATTGCGTGATAATGGCGCCATCGTTGTTGCGCTGTAAAGGCACCAATTCATCCAGGGGTTGTGGGGCAATCACGACACCTGCGGCATGGACGCCAAAGGTTTTGTTCACCCCTTCAATCCGCATGGCTAAATCCAGCCAGTGACGCACCTTTTCATCCTGTTCATACTTAGCTTTGAATTCCGGGGCAGGCGTATCGTCACTCACCATCTCCTGTAAAGGAGCAGGTTTGCCACGAAACACGGGAATATACTTAGCCATTTGATCCGCTTCCCGGTGGCTGATTCCTTCCAAAACCCGCGCCACATCCTTCACAACCGCCTTGGAAGTCATGCGGTTAAACGTAATAATTTGGGCTACCCGATCCGCCCCATACCGTTGGGTGACATATTCAATCAAACGGTCCCGGTTGTCAATACAAAAATCCGTATCAATATCGGGCATGGATTTGCGTTCAGGGTTCAAAAATCGCTCGAATAATAGACCATGATGTACCGGGTCAATATTGGTGATTTTGAGGGCATAAGCTACCAAAGAACCGGCAGCAGAACCTCGTCCTGGCCCAACGGGAATCTGATGGTCGCGGGCGTATTTCACATAGTCCCACACCACCAAAAAATAACCAGAAAATCCCCGTTGTTGAATGATTTTCAGTTCGTAAGCCAAACGCTCTTTGTACTGACTGGGAATCTGATCCCGTTTCACGCCCAGGCGTTCGGCTAAACCCTGCCAGGCCATCTGTTCTAAATAGGTATCTACGGTATGCCCAACAGGGACGTCGTATTCGGGTAAACGAGCCTCACCGAGAATGTTATAGGACTCAATTTTGTTGGCAATTTCCAGAGTGGTTTTTAGGGCGGTTTGAATGACCTCATCTTCCAGGTGATCCCGGAATAGTTCCGACATTTCTTGCGCTGATTTGAGGTATTCAGTACCGCTATAGCGGAGGCGTTTGGGTTCTGTGATTAACTTACCCGTTTGAATACACAACAGCACATCATGGGCTTCCACGTCATAGCAGGAAATGTAGTGGGCATCGTTGGTGGCAATGTATTTAATTCCCAACTCCTGGGCGATGTTGATCAATTCCACATTAACAATGCGGTCTTCCGGGTAACCGTGGTCTTGAATTTCTAAATAAAAATCATCCCCGAATGTTTTTTGATACCATTGGGCGATTTCCCGCGCTTCCTGATACTTACCTTGGAGGATTTTTTGAGGTATTTCACCACCCAAACAGGCGCTGGTGACAATCAATCCCTGCCGATATTCGGCCAAGAGTTCCTTGTTGATGCAGGGGCGGGCAAAAATTCCTTTACCCTGGATGCCGTGCAGGTGAGAAATCGTGGTTAATTTGACTAAATTGCGATAGCCTTCGGTATTTTTCGCCAGGACAACTTGATGGTAGCGGGGGCGGCGTTCCTGTTTGGTAATATCCCCGTTAATCACATACATTTCGTTGCCAACGATGGGTTTAATTCCCCGTTCGCGACATTGTTTGATCAGTTCAATGGCTCCGTACATGACCCCGTGGTCGGTAATGGCGATGGCAGGCATATTCAAGGCCACTGCCCGTTCCACTAACTGGGGGATTTGACTGGCCCCATCGAGCAGACTGTATTCGGTGTGGACGTGCAGATTCACAAAGGACATGACCGCCACTTACTTCGGAGTTTTGCCATGGAGGATACAAAATGGCATTCTAAGACAGAACCGGGCGGTCGGGGGGACGCCCCTGATCCTGAAAATTTCCTGCATTTTTGGGCGGGATTCGCAGGCGGCTGTGCCACACTAAATCAGCTAATTTCGGTGGAGCAGGACAAGCAATGCGGGTAGCGGTACTGAGAGAGCGTGAGGTCGGGGAATCCCGGGTGGCTTTGGTGCCGGAAACCGTAGCTCGGTTGGTGCAAAAGGGATTGACGGTGTGTGTGGAAACGGGTGCGGGGCTGGGTGCCCATTTTCCGGATCGGGCCTACGAGGAGGCGGGGGCGCAGGTGGTCAGCGACCCTTTGGCTCTGCTGGCGGAGGCGCAGGTGGTGCTGAAGGTGGCTCCCCCCCAGGAAACGGAAGTACACCTGCTCCGACCGGGAACGGTGTTGATTGGGTTTATGGACCCCCTCGGTCGCCCGTTGCTGATGCGGGACCTGGCCAAGCAGGGCGTGACGACGGTGAGTATGGAGATGATTCCCCGCACGTCGCGGGCGCAGAGCATGGATGCCCTGTCTTCCCAGGCGGCGGTGGCAGGATACAAGGCGGTGCTCCTGGCGGCTGGGCACCTGCCCAAATTTTTCCCCATGTTGACCACGGCAGCGGGCACGATTCCCCCGGCCAAAGTGTTTGTCATCGGGGCAGGGGTGGCCGGATTGCAGGCGATTGCTACAGCCCGCCGGTTGGGGGCGGTGGTCGAAGCGTTTGATATTCGTCCCCAGGTGAAAGAAGAGGTGCAAAGTTTGGGGGCTAAGTTTGTGGAAGTGCCGCTTGAGGAAGCTACTGAGGGGGCAGGCGGCTATGCGCGGGAGGTGTCCGAAGCGAGTAAGGAACGTTCCCGCCAGGTGATCAGCGACCATGTGGCGCGGGCGGATGTGGTGATTACGACGGCGCAAGTGCCGGGGAAACGGGCGCCCCTGTTGGTCACAGAAGCGATGGTGGCCCGCATGCAACCGGGAAGCGTGATCATTGACCTGGCGGCTCCCCAGGGCGGCAACTGCGAGGGCATTGAAGCAGGGCATCAGGTGGTCAAAGGGGGCGTTACCCTGATTGGACCAGTCAACCTCCCGGCCTCGATGCCCATCCACGCCAGCCAAATGTACAGCAGAAATCTATACAGTCTCTTGAACTTGTTGATGCCTCGCAATGAACTGCACCTGGACTTTACGGATGACATTATCCAAGCAGCCTGTGTGACGCATGCGGGCGAGATTTGCTCCCAACGGGTCAAAGACGCCCTAGCCCAGGAGTTGGTGGTCTAGGGACAGCGACAGCCGCGCCGGGCGTGCCAGAGAATGCTCTGGCTCAACAGCGGGAAACGGGGGGTCGGCACGCCAGCCCGGTCCAGCCCCTGGGCCGTCCAATGGTTGCAGGTAAAGAGGAGGGAATAGGCCGGTTGCGCCTGGAAAAATTGCCCCGTCGGCTGATGCCCCCGTCCCAAGGGCACGACCGCCCCTTGCCGATTGCGCCGGAAGGACCTATGGATGTGGGCTACCAACGCTTGGTACTGGGCCGCCGTGAGTCCCACACAGTGGCTGGAAGTGGGCACTGCAGGCAGGGGATTGACAAAAATGATACTGGCATTGACCCCAAACAAGGCCCGTAACCCCTGCGGCCACCGCACCAGCAACGAACCCGGTTCCCCCATGTAAAACCGCTGCTCCCCAAACCCAAAACTGAGATACTGGGCATCCGTGGCGCCAATTTGGTCTAGGGGTAGGAGTTTTGCCCAGTCAACATACTGGTTTTGTCTTGGCAAAATCACGTCGGTGTGGAGTGCTCCCCCCCAGAGGTAAACGGGAATGGGGCAAGCGTTGGCAACCGGTAGCCGCCACCGCCGGGGCAAGAGGGAACCCAATCCCAGTACCAGCAACAGCCCTGCGAGTCCTGCGCCAGCGACAGTACGCCAAGTAAGCCGCATGGGAGTACCGTGTCCCTACGCTTGCCATCTTCAGCAAAAAGGCGATTCCTGTCACGTCTAGGGCGATACGCGTGCAGGGGAATTTTGTTAAGCATGAAGCTACAGCCTATTAAGAATTAAGGGGTACAGTAGCAACACTTAGCAAACCAACTTCGGAAGCAAGAGGGATTGATCAGTAGTAAATACGTCGCCAGTATCTGCTCCATTCTTTGCCGTGAATTCAGAGAATGGGTTGGCATGTCCTTCTCTCCTACCCCCTGAATAACCCTATTTTGAATGAACAGGCTGTAATGCCAAGGGGCGTAAGAACTAGAAGTGTTGAATCTTAAAATTTTGGGGGTTTGTGCCAAAATGTGCACCTAATGAGACAAAGCATCGTCATTTGGGGGCTAAATTCCTATTGTTAGGATTAATCAACCCAGGTGCCCTGAAGCTTATTTATAACGAAAAGATTTCTCATGAAGTATTTTATCGGGCACCAATTTATGAACTTTTTTAGGAAGTGGCTTGCGCGGCAATACATTGGGCAGAGCCTGGCGCGGATGTGACTCGCCTCAAGCTAAGATAGATGAAGAAACTTTAAGGAAGGTTTGAACCGGGTTCATGGCTGTGGCATCTGCTTGGCACATCAAGTTGCTCTACGATGGGGACTGTCCCTTGTGTCGGCGGGAAATCGAATTTTTGCGGCGCCGGGATGGGGGACGGGGACTGATTGCGTTTGTGGATATTGCCGCCCCGGACTACGATGCCGCAGCCAACGCCGGGATTGACTTTGTAACGGCTATGCGGGAAATCCATGCCATTACCGCCGACGGGCGGGTGATCCGGGGGGTCGAGGTGTTTCGGCAGGTTTATGCGGTGCTGGGGCTAGGGTGGCTGTATGGCTGGACCGGTCTGCCGGGCATCCGTCGGTTGGTTGATTGGTTGTATGGGCTGTGGGCAGAGCGACGGTTGGCGTTGACAGGCAGACCGGATGTAATGATAATAGCAGCACAACGCTGTTCTAATGGTCGTTGTGAACGTTCTGCCATTGAGTCCTGAAGGTTTCCGTAGCGGTTGCCCCGGTGACTTTGCCAATGGTCTTTCCCAAATGCCCTTTTGCCTTGAGTTTATCAACATTATCAACTGATGAGAATCCCAGTTCTCAAAAGCTGACTAAGGACGCAGCCGCCGCCAGTCGCCAGCAAAAATAAACCCCGACCAGAACCGCGGATGGGCCGTGCGGGCGTCTTTCAACAGGGCCAGTTGCGCTTGCCGCAAGGCTTCCCCCCGCTCCTCTCCCCGGTTGAGCCGCTGGTAGTACGCCACCATCAAATCCTTGGTCGCTTCGTCCTCCACTCGCCACAGGGTCATCACTTGGGACTGCGCTCCTGCCAAGGTAAAGGCCCGCCGCAATCCGTACACCCCTTCCCCGCTCTGCACATCCCCCAACCCCGTCTCACAGGCAGATAGCACCACCAACTGGGTGCCCCGTAAGTCCATGCCGGTGATTTCCAAGGCGGTCAACACCCCGTCGTCTCCCCCACCCTGCCGCAGGTTGAACCCGGCAAGGGCTAACCCGGAGCGCAACAGGGGATTTTCATGCGGTAAATTCCGACTGCCATC
>NZ_JBRCEP010000042.1:0-14575 GCF_053491055.1 Gloeomargarita sp. | reverse complement strand
CAGGGGAAGTGACGCCTGGGGAGATTCCTCTGCCGGGGTCGGTTCGCCGACTAGGCATGAATCGTTGAATCAGGAAGGAAGCAACAAGTTGAACGAAAGTCCGCTTTTGTTCAGCGTTGTGTAAGTCTTTCGGAGCGGCCTAGGGATGGATGCGGCGGAGTTGCTCCAAAGCTACAGCGCGGGCCAAACCGATTTTTCCGGGGAAGACCTGCGCGGCATTCGCCTTAACCGGGTGGATTTGCTCAATCTCAACCTGTCGCGCTGTGACCTGTACGGGGCGGAATTGGTGTTTGCCTATCTCAGCCGGGTGAATTTGCAGGGAGCCAAGCTGAGCCATGCCAATTGCAGCGGGGCCTACTTGGCGCAGGCAAATTTGACGGCTGCCGACTTGAATACGGCGCAATTTCACGGCAGCGTCCTCTACCGGGCCAACCTGTCGCGGGTCAACGGCATTTTTGCCAACTTCCTGGATGCCAGTCTGGTGGAAGCGGACCTGCGGGGGGCGAATCTCGCCAGCGCCAACCTGCGGGGGGCCTGTCTGCGGCAAGCCAACCTGAGTGCGCCCCGCAAAGGCGGTGACCGGGTGACCCTGCGGCGGGCGGATTTGCAGGGAGCGGACCTGCAGGGGGCGGATTTGCAAGGGGCAGATTTGTGCTGGGCGGACCTGCGCCGCGCCAACCTGCGGGGGGCGAAATTGCTCTATAGCAACCTGGCCAATGCCAACCTCAGCCACGCCATCCTCGACGAGGCCAATCTCTGCGATGCAGACCTCAGCCAAGCCCTATTGCACCGTGCCCACCTCAACCAGGCGCAACTGGTGCGGGCAGTGCTGATGGAAACCGATTTGACCGATGCCCAACTCCACGCCGCCAATCTCACCGAAGCCAAGGCTAGCAAAGCGATCTTCCTGCGCTGCCAGTTGTGGGAGGCCAAAGCCACCCGCGCCGATTTCAGCTTGGCCAACCTACGGCAAGCCCAATTGCCCCAGGCCGTTTTGCAAGAAGCCTACCTCACCAAGGCCGACCTACGGGATGCAAATTTAACCCAGGCCAACCTGCACAAGGCCGACATCATCGGTGCCAACTTTACCGGCGCCAATCTCCAGGGGGCGACCATGCCCGATGGCCGCGTCATAGGCTAAACCGCAGGCACCGGTTGGGTCAGGCAGTGCAACCCCCCCAGCCCCTCCACAATCCCGCGGCTGTCAATCCCCACCACCTGCCGTTGGGGGAAAAGTTTTTGCAACAGCGCCTGGGCAACCGCATCCTGGGGGTCCCCAAAGGCAGGCACCAGCACCACCCGATTGCCGATGTAAAAGTTGGCGTAACTAGCCGGTAGCCGTTGCCCGCGGTGGAACACCGGTTGGGGCAAAGGCAGGGGAATCAGCGTCCAATTCAAGGCGGGTGCCAGGGCTTGCAACCGCGCCCAATGGGCTTGCAACACCGGGTAATTGGGGTCTGCCGGGTTGGTCTCCACCGCCACCACCAGCGTATCGGCAGCCACAAACCGGGTGGTCACATCCACATGGCCGTCCGTATCATCCCCCTGAATTTCGGCATCGATCCAGACCACCTGCTGCGCGCCAAAATAATCCCGGAAATAGACTTCCCAATCCTGGGTTGTCATACCCGGATTGCGGCGGGGATGGAGTAAACATTTTTGCGCCGCCAGGAGAACCCCCGCCCCGTTCGATTCAATCGCGCCGCCTTCTAACACCGGTGTCAAGGGCAGACAAGGAACCTGCAGCAGGGCTGCCATCGCCCGTCCCACCTGTTGATCCCGATCCCAGGGCGGATATTTTTCTCCCCAGGCGTTGTACTGCCAATGGGTGGCGACCAACCGCCAGCCGTCTGCGGTCTGTTCCTGGATGAAAATGGCACCGTGGTCCCGACACCAGGCATCGTTGGTCGGCAGGATGTGCAGGAGAATGTTCTCACCGGCGCCCACCTGCTCTCGCACCCGTTGCGCGTGTTGGGCATCCAGGACGTTGATATGGATGGTTTCCCCGCGGCTTAGGGCCTGCACTGCTTGCGCCAGGGCCGCTTCCGTGGCAGCCAACCGCTCCGGCCAGGTATCCCGGTTGTGGGGCCAGGAAAACCAGGTGGCCTGATGGGGTTCCCATTCTGCCGGTAAGCGTCGCCGTGGTTGCACTGGCACCCCCGCTCTGGCATTGACCCCCCTGATTATAAAACGGCGGGGGAGTGGTTGGGGGCGCAAGGCTCCGAAGATAATAAATACGTGGAGTCCTTGACCCGGTGGGTAGGTGACCTTGCCAGGAATGGTTTATGTGCCCCCCCATCCCCTGATCCAACACTGGTTGGGGGTGGTGCGCGACCGCCATACCCCAGCGGCCCTCTTTCGTCCGGCTTTGAGCGAACTGGGGCGGTGGCTGACCTACGAGGCAGTGCGGCGGGATTGGTTGCCCCTGACAGCGACGACGGTGGAGACGCCACTTGCGCCGGCGGCCGCTACGTTTATTGACCCGACGGTACCCATGGTGCTGGTGCCGATTTTGCGGGCGGGGTTGGCCTTGCTGGAAGGGAGCCAAAATTTGTTGCCCCTGGCGCGGGTGTATCACTTTGGGGTGGTGCGGGATGAAACCACCCTGACCCCGACGGTGTATTTGAATAAACTACCTGCCCAGCTTGACCCCCAGACGCGGGTGTTGCTGCTTGATCCCATGCTGGCAACGGGAGGGACGGCCATGGCCGCTTTGGAGGCGCTGGTGGCCCGGGGGGCGCAACCGGCCTATATTCGCGTGGTGGCGGTTATCGCGGCGCCGCCTGCTTTGCAAAAAATCACCAGCCATTACCCCCAGGTGCAGATTTATACAGCCGGAATTGACGAAGCCTTGAATGAGAAGGGGTTTATCGTGCCGGGGCTAGGGGATGCGGGCGACCGGAGCTTCGGCACCGAGAACGGCTAGCGCCAAGGCGTGTACACTAAAAACAGAGCAAAGCTTGGGAGACGATGGCATGGAACCCCGCGGCGATGGATTTGGTAAGGGTTTGGTAGTCGGTACGATCCTGGGGGGGGTCATTGGTGGGGTGCTGGGCGTCATCTTGGCCAATCGTCTGCGCAGCGAGTCCCGTCCCTCCCCTAGCCAGGCCAAGGGGGAGGAAGACAGTCTGCGGCAAAACCTGGAAGAAAAAATTAGCCAACTCAACGAAACCATTGACCAGGTGCGGGATCAACTGGCGCAGGCGAGTGCCGCCGAGCCTCTAAGCGAACCATCCTGAGGGGGGGGTCTGATGCCGCCAGTGATTCAACGCACGCCCCAGGGGGTACAAATTACCCCGCCCGCAGCCGGAACCTTACAGGGGACGGTGGCGGTGCCGGGGGACAAATCCATTTCCCACCGGGCGCTGATTTTGGGCTGTCTGGCCCAGGGAACCACCACCATTACCGGCATCCTTGCGGGGGCAGACCCCCAGAGTACGGCGCAGTGTTTGCGGGCGTTGGGGCATGAGATTTCTCCCCTGACCGAGGACCCGGTGCAGGTGCAGCCAGGGGCATGGCAGGAACCGGAGCAGGTCCTCGATTGCGGCAATTCCGGGACGACCATGCGGCTGCTGTTGGGGGTGCTGGCGGGACGGGTGGGGCATTTTTTCTGCTTGACCGGGGATCACTCCCTGCGCAACCGACCCATGGGGCGGGTGGTCACGCCTTTGCAGCAGATGGGGGCCCAGATTTGGGGACGGCAAGGGGGCAGCCGGGCGCCCTTGGCCATCCAGGGGTGTCGTTTACAGGCCATTGCCTACACCAGCCCCATTGCTTCGGCGCAGGTGAAATCGGCCATTCTCCTGGCGGGGTTGGGCTGTGAAGGGGTAACCCAGGTGCGGGAACCAGCCCCCTCGCGGGACCACACGGAGCGACTGCTGCGCGCGTTTGGGGCGGAAATTACCTGGGCACAGGGGACGGTCACCTTGCAAGGCGGGGCCCGGTTGCGCGGGCAAAACGTGGTGGTGCCGGGGGACATCAGTTCGGCGGCCTTTTGGCTGGTAGCAGGCGCCATTACCCCAGGGGCCGACCTTCTCCTTACCAATGTGGGGGTCAATCCCAGCCGCACGGGGATTTTGGAAGTTCTCGCAGCGATGGGGGCGCAAATTACCTGTCACAACCAGCGGGTGGTGGCCGGGGAACCCCTGGCGGATATTCGGGTGCAAGCCAGCGCCCTCGAAGGTGTGGCCATTGGGGGCGCGTTGATTCCCCGCTTGATTGATGAAATCCCCATTCTCACCGTCGCTGCCGCCTTTGCCCAGGGGAAAACGGTCATCCGGGACGCCGCCGAATTGCGGGTGAAAGAGAGCGACCGGCTGACGGCAATGGCAACCCAACTGACGCGGCTGGGGGTCACGGTGGAAGAACACCCCGACGGCCTCACCATTTACGGCAGCGAACGCCCCCTGGTGGGAACCGAATTGCACACCTACGATGACCATCGGATTGCCATGGCCCTGGCAATTGCCGCTTTGCGCGCCCAGGGAACCTCTCATCTTGCCCCCGCCGATTGTGTCCACATTTCCTACCCCCAGTTCTGGCAAACCCTGGAAAGCCTCTGCCATTAACACCCAGAACCAGAGGGTGATCAAGGCAACACAACTTACCGTCAACCCAGGGGGAATGGCTCCCAGGTGCCCTGGCGCTGGGTGGGTCGCCAAGGCGGGATGTTTTGGATTTTTGTCGCGAACTTTGGCCGAGATGATTCAAATTTTTTGCCATAAGGTTGGGGCAAAAGGGCAGGGCTGGCGCATGGAAAAACGGCAACAAATGGGAATCAAATTTATCCTGGTTGGGTCGGCAACCGTTCCCCCGCTCTGGCGGCCCTCATTGTGAGGGAATTGTGAAATTTTTGGGGGGGTCAAGGAGGGGTTGGTTCATAATGGATTTAGGTAAAGATTTGGGGATGTTTGCTATCTCCAAAGGGGGGAATTCCTATGGGCAAAGAAGTTTGGGAAAGGGATGGCGGTGTGGCGTCGGTGGCAGCAGTTTCTCCCAACCCTAGCGAAAATCTGCGTGCGGAATGGCAAGGATTTCGACCCGGTGTGTGGACAAGGCAAGTGGATGTCCGGGATTTTATTCAAACCAACTATCAACCTTATGCGGGAGATGGTGGATTTTTGGTTGGTCCCACGGACCGGACGGTCAAGCTTTGGGAAAAGGTCAAAGACCTGATGGCCCAGGAGCGGGCCAAGGGGGTATTGGATGCGGATACGTCCCTGCCGACGGGGATTACCGCCCATCCGCCGGGTTATATTGACCGGGAATTGGAGCAGATTGTGGGGTTGCAGACGGATAAGCCCCTCAAGCGGGCCATTATGCCGTTTGGGGGGATTCGCATGGTCAAAGCGGCGCTGGAAGCCTACGGCTATCAGTTGGACCCCAAAACGGAGGAGATTTTTACCAAGTACCGCAAAACCCACAACGATGGGGTGTTTGATGCCTATACGCCGGAAATGCGCCGTTGTCGTCGTTCGGGGATTATTACCGGGTTGCCGGATGCCTACGGGCGGGGGCGGATCATCGGGGACTACCGGCGGGTGGCCCTCTACGGCACGGATTTTCTTGTGCGGGATAAGCAACGGGAGCTGGCGGAACTCGATGACCGGGATATGGACGAGGCCACCATTCGCCTGCGGGAGGAATTGGCCGAGCAGATCAAGGCGCTGCGGGAATTGCAGGCGATGGGGCAAAGTTATGGCTTTGACCTTAGCCGCCCGGCAGCGACTGCGAAAGAGGCGTTCCAGTGGCTCTATTTGGCCTACCTGGGGGCGGTCAAGGAACAAAACGGGGCGGCCATGTCTCTGGGGCGGGTGTCCACGTTTTTGGATATTTACTGTGAGCGGGATTTGCAGCGGGGCCTGGTGAGCGAGGCAGAAATCCAGGAGCTGGTGGACCACTTTGTGATGAAACTGCGGATGGTGCGGTTTTTGCGGACGCCGGAGTACAACGAACTGTTTTCGGGCGATCCGACCTGGGTGACGGAATCCATTGGGGGGATGGGCGAAGACGGCAGGCCGTTGGTGACCAAGACCAGTTTCCGGTTTTTGCAGACGCTCTACAATCTGGGGCCAGCGCCGGAGCCGAATTTGACGGTTTTGTGGTCGAGGGGGTTGCCGGAGCCGTTCCAGCGCTTTTGCGCCCAGGTGTCGGTGGATACCAGTTCCATTCAGTATGAAAACGACGACCTGATGCGTCCCTACTACGGGGATGACTACGGCATTGCCTGCTGTGTGTCGGCGATGCGCATTGGCAAGCAGATGCAGTTTTTTGGGGCGCGGGTCAATTTGGCCAAGGCGTTGCTCTATGCGATTAATGGCGGGCGGGATGAAATATCGGGGGAACAGGTGGGGCCGCCCATGCCGCCGATTACCGATGAGGTGTTGGATTTTGCCGTGGTCCAAGAGCGGTTTACCCAAGTGTTGACCTGGCTGGCGCGCACCTATGTCAACGCCCTCAACATCATCCACTACATGCACGACAAGTACTGCTATGAGCGTTTGGAGATGGCGTTGCACGACCGGGAGGTCTACCGCACGATGGCCTGTGGGATTGCGGGTCTGTCGGTGGTGGCGGATTCCCTGTCGGCCATCAAGTACGCCCAGGTGCGGCCCATTCGGGATGAACGGGGGTTGGCGGTTGACTTTGCCATTACCGGGAGCTATCCGGCCTACGGCAATAACGACGACCGGGCCGATGCACTGGCCGTCTGGGTGGTGCAGACCATGATGAACGCGCTGCGGCAGCAGAAGACCTACCGGGGGGCGGTGCCCACGCAATCGGTGTTGACGATTACTTCCAACGTGGTCTATGGGAAGAAGACGGGGAATACGCCGGATGGACGCAAGGCCGGGCAGCCTTTTGCGCCGGGGGCCAACCCCATGCACGGGCGGGATTGCTGTGGGGCGTTGGCTTCTTTGGCTTCCGTAGCGAAACTGCCCTATGCCGACAGTCTGGATGGCATTTCCAACACCTTCTCGATCGTGCCGCAGGCGTTGGGGCACACCCGGGCGGACCAGGTGGAGAATCTGGTGCGCATGCTCAACGGGTATTTCCAGGACGGTGGGCACCATCTGAATGTGAACGTGTTGCGGCGAGAGACGCTCCTGGATGCGATGGCGCACCCGGAACAGTATCCCCAACTGACGATTCGGGTGTCGGGGTATGCGGTCAATTTCATCAAACTGACGCGGGAGCAACAACTGGATGTCATCAGCCGCACCTTCCACGAGCGGTGTTAAAGGGAGGATTCACTCCTACGAGAGCATGGGCACGGTGGATGGCCCAGGGATTCGGTTTGTCCTATTTACCCAGGGCTGTCCCCTGCGCTGCCTGTACTGCCACAACCCGGACTGCCGGGACATCTATGGGGGCCGGGAGGTCACGGTCGGGGAACTGTTGGCCCAGGTGCAGAAATACCGTTCCTATCTCCAGCAAGGGGGTGGGGTGACCGTCAGCGGCGGCGAACCCCTGATGCAGCCGGAATTTGTGGCCGCCTTTTTGCAGGGCTGTCAGGCGTTGGGCTTCCACACGGCCTTGGATACCTCAGGCTATTGTCCGATTCCGGTGGCCGAGCCGGTGCTGGCCCATACGGACTTGGTGCTGTTGGATATCAAGTCCTACGACCCGGAGCTTTATCGGCGGGTAACCCAGGTGTCTTTGGCGCCGACCCTGGCTATGGCCCGGTATTTAAGCGACATTGGCAAACCCACTTGGATTCGGTTTGTGCTGGTGCCGGGGTTGACCGACCCCCCCCACAACCTCGAGGGCCTGGCGGATTTTGTGGCCAGCTTAAAAAACGTAGAGCGGGTCGAGGTGCTGCCGTTTCACAAAATGGGGGAATATAAATGGGAACAACTGGGTCTGGAATACCTGCTCAAAGATACCCCCCCGCCCAGCGAAGCGTTGCTGGCCCAAACCAAGGCAATTTTTCAAAGTCGGGGGCTATGGACCCCCTGATCCCGATCACAAGTTGAAGTTTCACCGGCATGCCAGGCGGGGGTTTGTACCCTGGTAGGTATAAGCCCCTAGCAGAACCGGCAAGGCGAAGGAGGAGAAGGTATGCGCGTCACCGATACGGAAACCTTGGAGCGTTTGCTTGCGGCGGTCAAAGTGGCCCAGGCGGAATTTGCAACCTTTTCCCAGGCGCAGGTGGATCGGATTTTTCACCAGGCGGCCATGGCGGCGAACGAAGCCCGCATTTATCTAGCGAAACTGGCCGTGCAAGAAACGGGCATGGGGATCGTCGAAGACAAGGTGATCAAAAATCACTTTGCCTCGGAAATGATTTACAACAAATACAAAAATGAAAAAACCTGTGGGGTGATCGAATCAGACCCCCATTTTGGCATTCAAAAAATTGCCGAGCCGGTGGGCATTATTGCTGGGATTGTGCCGACGACCAACCCGACGTCAACGGCGATTTTCAAGGCTTTGTTGACGATCAAAACCCGCAACGCCATTATTTTTTCGCCCCATCCCCGCGCCAAAGCCTGCACGATTGAAGCGGCCAGAATTGTGCGGGAGGCAGCGGTGGCTGCGGGGGCACCGGATCCGATTATTGCTTGGATCGATGAGCCGAGCGTTCCCCTCTCGCAAGCCCTGATGCAACACCCGGAAATTAAACTCATCCTGGCCACAGGCGGCCCGGCGATGGTCAAGGCTGCCTATTCTTCCGGGCATCCTTCCTTGGGGGTAGGGGCAGGCAATACCCCCGCTTTGATCGATGTCAGCGCCGATATTCCCCTGGCGGTCAGTTCCATCCTGCTGAGCAAGACCTTTGACAACGGCATGATCTGCGCTTCCGAGCAGGCGGTGATTGTGGTAGAGGGGGTTTACGAGGCGGTCAAAGCGGAATTTCGGCGGCGGGGGGCCTACATTCTCACCCCGGAGGAAGTAGACCGGGTACGGCAGATTATTCTCGCCGAGGGGCGGTTGAATCCGGCGATTGTGGGTCAGTCGGTGGAAACCATTGCCCAGATCGCAGGCATCAGCGTCCCGGCAGGCACGCGCTTGCTCATCGGTGAGGTGACCGAAATCGGGGAGCAGGAGCCCTTCTCCTACGAAAAACTGGCGCCGATTTTGGCAATGTATCGGGCGGCGACCTTCCGGCAGGGGGTGGAATTGGCTGCCCAGGTGGTCAATTTTGGGGGCAAGGGGCACACGGCGGTTCTCTACACCGACCCGGCCAACCGGGATGACCTGGCCTATTTTGAACACCATGTGGCCGCCAGTCGGGTGCTGCTGAATACCCCTTCGTCCCAGGGTGCCATCGGTGATTTGTACAACTTCAAACTCGACCCTTCCCTGACGTTGGGTTGTGGTACCTGGGGAGGGAATTCCATTTCGGAAAATGTGGCGCCCCATCACCTGCTCAACATCAAAACGGTAACGGAACGGCGGGAAAATATGCTCTGGTTTCGGGTGCCGCCCAAAATTTATTTCAAGTTCGGTTGTCTGCCGGTGGCCTTGCAGGAATTAAAAGGCCGCAAACGGGCGTTTGTGGTCACCGACAAGCCCCTGTTTGAGATGGGGATGCTCAAGGAGGTCGAGGAGATTCTGGAGGAGCTGGACATTGAATTCCAGATTTTCTATGAGGTCGAGCCGGACCCGACCCTCAGCACGGTGGAAAGAGGTTTGGCCCGCTGTCGCAGCTTCAACCCGGATGTGCTGATTGCCTTTGGGGGTGGGTCGCCGATGGATGCGGCCAAGGTGATCTGGCTGATGTATGAGCATCCGGAGGTGGAATTTCGGGGGGTGGCCATGCGGTTTATGGACATCCGCAAACGGGTCTATACCCTGCCGCCTTTGGGGCAAAAGGCGATTTTGGTGGCGATTCCCACCACTTCCGGCACGGGTTCGGAGGTGACGCCTTTTGCGGTGGTAACCGACGACACAACCGGGATTAAATATCCCCTGGCGGACTATGCCCTGACGCCGACGATGGCGGTGGTGGACCCGGAATTGGTGATGCACCTGCCCAAAAAACTGACGGCCTATGGGGGGATTGATGCGCTGACCCACGCCTTAGAGGCCTATGTGTCGGTGCTGGCGACGGAATTTACCGAGGGGTTGGCGCGGGAAGCGATTGAGTTGCTGTTTGCCTATCTGCCCAGGGCCTATAAGTATGGGGCAAAAGACCCGGTGGCGCGGGAGAAGGTGCATTATGCGGCGACCATTGCCGGGATGGCCTTTGCCAATGCGTTTTTGGGGATTTGCCATTCGCTGGCCCACAAGTTGGGGGCGACTTTCCATCTGCCCCACGGTTTGGCCAATGCCCTGATGATTTCCCATGTCATTCGCTACAACGCCACGGATGCGCCCTTTAAGCAGGCGATTTTTCCCCAGTATTCCTACCCCCATGCCAAGCAGCGGTATGCCCAAATTGCCGACTTTTTGCAGCTTGGGGGGCGCACGGAGGAGGAAAAGGTCGAGCGTTTGATCGAGGCCATTGAGCACCTCAAGCAGGAACTGGAGCTTCCCCTTTCGATTAAAGAAGCCTTGCCGGAGAAGGAGCGGGAATTTTACGAAGCGGTGGAGGCAATGGCGGAGCAGGCCTTTGATGACCAGTGCACCGGCGCCAATCCCCGCTATCCCTTGATCCGTGACTTGAAGGAACTCTATATCCTCTCGTACCAGGGGTGTCGCGTCAGCAGTACCTTGTACCATCAAGACCCGGCAGTTGTTCCGTAGGGGGAGCTATGGAGCCAATGGAACTGACCCAAGAGCGGGTCTATGACATTTGGCGGGCCCGGCAACGCTTTCCCCTGGATGCCATTTTTCGCCCGGAGACGGTAGCAGTCATCGGGGCGACGGAACGACCGGGCAGCGTGGGGCGCACGGTTCTGTGGAATTTGATTAGCCATCCCTTTGGCGGTACGGTGTTTCCAGTCAACCCCAACCGGAGCAGTGTGCTGGGGATCAAAGCCTACCCCAACATCCAAGCGGTACCCGACCGGGTGGACTTGGCGGTGGTGGTGACGCCGGCGCCGACGGTGCCCAAGGTGATCGGGGAATGTGCTGCCGCAGGGGTCAAAGGCGCAATTATTATCTCGGCGGGCTTTCGGGAAACCGGGGTGGCGGGGGTGGCCCTGGAGCAGGAAATTCTGGCGAATGCGGGGCGGATGCGGATTATCGGTCCCAACTGCCTGGGGGTGATGAACCCCATCGGAGGCTTAAACGCCACCTTTGCCAGCGCGATGGCCCGGCCGGGGTCGGTGGGGTTTGTTTCCCAAAGCGGGGCGCTATGTACTGCCATTTTGGATTGGAGTTTGCAGGAAAACATTGGCTTTAGCGCCTTTATCTCCATCGGGGCCATGCTGGATGTGAGTTGGGGGGATGTGATTGACTACCTGGGAGACGACCCCCACACCAAAAGCATTGTGATCTATATGGAATCCATCGGGGACGCCCGTTCGTTTCTCTCGGCGGCGCGGGAGGTGGCCATTACCAAACCCATCATTGTGCTCAAGGCAGGGCGCAGCGAGGCAGCGGCGCAGGCGGCCACGTCCCACACGGGGGCCTTGGCCGGGAGCGACGAGGTGCTCAATGCGGCCTTTCGTCGGTGCGGGGTTTTGCGGGTGGACAACATCTCCGACCTGTTTGACATGGCGGAGGTGCTCTCGAAGCAGCCCAAACTCCCCCAGGGGAACCGGTTGACCATTTTGACCAATGCGGGGGGGCCGGGGGTGATTGCCACGGATGCGCTGATTCAGGGCGGGGGGGTGCTGGCGCCTCTGGACCCGGCGGTGCAGGAGAAACTCGCTCAATTCCTCCCCACCCATTGGAGCCACGGCAATCCCATTGACATTTTGGGGGATGCGGATGCCCAGCGGTATGCCCAAGCCCTGGAGGTGCTGGCCCAAGACCCCCATGGGGATGCGGTGTTGGTGATCCTCACGCCCCAGGCCATGTCCCAGCCGACGGAGACGGCCCAGCAGTTGATTGCCGCAGCCTGCCACTACCCCAAACCCATCATGGCCAGTTGGATGGGCGGGGCCAGTGTCGCCGCGGCGATGCGTGCCCTCAACGATGCAGGCATTCCCACCTTTAGCTATCCCGACACGGCTGCCCATATCTTCAACTACATGTGTCACTACAGCAGCAACCTGCGGGCGCTTTACGAAACGCCCCAATTACCCCCGGATTCGGACGAATTTACCCCGGACCGGGAGCGGGTCCGTCGTCTGGTGCAGCAGGCGCAGCAGGCCGGGCGGCAGCTCCTTACGGAATACGAAGCCAAGCAGGTTTTAGCTGCCTATGGGATTCCCACCGTGCCGACGGAAGTGGCGACGACGGCAGAAGAAGCGGTGGCCATTGCCGACCGGCTGGGTTATCCGGTGGTGCTCAAGTTGCTTTCGCAAGTGATTACCCACAAGAGCGATGTAGGGGGGGTGCAGTTGAATCTTGCCCATCCTGAGGCGGTAGTAGCGGCGTTCAATCTGATTCGCGCCAATGTGCAGCCCTGGATGGCCGAGCATCCCGACGTCTTTTTGGGGGTGACGGTTCAGCCCATGTTCCGGGCGCAGGGGTATGAATTGATTGTGGGCAGCAGTTTGGATGCGCAGTTTGGGCCGGTGATCCTGTTTGGTGCAGGGGGGCAGTTGGTGGAAGTCTTCCAGGACCGGGCCTTGGGGTTACCGCCTTTGAACAGCACCCTGGCCAAACGGCTGATGGAGCGCACCCGCATCTATCAGGCGCTGGGGGGGGTGCGGGGCAAGCAGCCGGTGGACCGGGAAAGGTTGGCCCAGTTGCTGGTGCGGTTTAGCCAGTTGGTGGTGGAACAGCCCCTGATTCGCGAAATTGACATCAATCCCCTGCTGGTTTCCGCTGAGCAGTTCATGGCTCTGGATGCGCGGGTGGTCTTGGGCAATGGCCCCAATCCCCGTCTGGCGATTCGTCCCTATCCCCAGCAATACGTCGGTGCGTTTACCCTCAAAAATGGCCTACCGGTCACCATCCGTCCCATTCGCCCGGAAGACGAGCCCCTGCTGGTGGAATTCCACAAAACCCTGTCTGCCGAAAGCGTCTATATGCGCTATGCCCACATGGTCAATCTACAACACCGGATCGCCCACGAACGGCTGACCCGCATTTGTTTTATTGACTACGACCGGGAGATGGTGCTGGTTGCGGATCACCACGACGTGGCCACCGGTCAGCATTGTATTTTGGGCGTCGCGCGGTTAACCCGTTATCACAATGTCAATCACGCCGAATTTGCCCTGATCGTGGCCGACCGGGTGCAACGGCAGGGGCTAGGCACGGAATTGGTGCGGCGTTTGGTGGCCATTGCCCAACTGGAGCATATCCAGCAGGTCGAGGCTTACATGTTGCCGACCAATACCCGGATGCAAAAAATATGTGAACGTTTGGGCTTTACCTTGCACCCCGACCAGGACGAAGAAATGGTCAAAGCGGTGCTGCTGCTGGACAGCCTGCCTATGCCATCGCCGCTGGCGGCCCTGTCCAGCTAAGATTCGGCGGGAATGGGAATGTGTCAGAATGTAAAGCGTGTGGACCACGGCAACCCTGAGTCAGGTATTGACCCCAACGGCCATTGCTCTGGGGAATTTTGATGGCCTGCACCGAGGGCATCGGGCGGTGATTGACCCGATTGTGCACGAACCGGACGCCTGGGCAACCGTGGTTACGTTTCGTCCCCATCCGGTGGAGTATTTCAGTGGTCAACCCAGGGCATTACTAACCCCTCTGGCGGAAAAACAAGAGATTCTAGCCAGTTGGGGCGTCCGGCAGTTGGTGTTGCTTACCTTTGACCGGGAGTTGGCGCAACTGACCCCCAAGGAATTTGTCACCGAAATTCTGGCCTATCGTCTGCACGCCCGCCGGGTGAGTGTGGGCTTTGATTTTTGTTTTGGCCGGGAACGCCAGGGCAATGCGACGTTATTGCAACAACTGGGGCAGGCGTTGGGCATCCGGGTCACCATTGTCCCGCCTTGTATGTTAGATGGGGAGCGCATCAGCAGTTCCCAGGTGCGGGCGTTGCTGCTGGCCGGGGAACCGGAACGGGCGGCACGGCTGTTGGGACGCCCCTATCAACTGATTGGGGAGGTGGTGCGCGGGCAATCCCTAGGGCGTCAACTGGGCTTTCCCACCGCCAATTTGCAACTCCCGGCGCGCAAGTTTTTGCCCCGTCACGGCGTGTATTGCGTGGAAGTGCGGGGGGAACCCTGGGCGCAGGCGCAACCGGGGGTCATGAATCTGGGCTACCGTCCCACCCTCGATGGGCAAACCCTGACAGCAGAAGTCCATCTGCTCCAATGGCGGGGGGATTTGTACGGGCAGACCTTGCAGGTGGCGCTCCGGCATTTTTTGCGCCCAGAACAAAAATTCACCAGCGTCAGCGCCCTACAAGCCCAAATCCAACGGGATTGCCAAGCCGCCAGGGAGTACTTTGGCTTGCCCCTGGAACAGTTGGAACCGACTTAGAAATTGAATGAATATTGATGGGTTAGGCATAGGGGGAGGTAGTGCCTACCGCTAGTTAAGATTGATTGGATTTGCCAAAAGTTCGCAGGCAAAGGCAAATGTCGCAAACTTGTTTGAAATGACTATA